>JBAVOG010000199.1:0-1660 GCA_049691875.1 Burkholderiales bacterium
GGTTGAAAGGCTTCGGCAGATAGTCGTCCGCGCCCATCTCGAGGCCGATGATGCGGTCCACGTCCTCGCCCTTGGCGGTGAGCATGATGATCGGGATCGAATTCTTCGTGCCGCGCAGGCGCCGGCAGATCGAAAGGCCGTCCTCGCCCGGCAACATCAGGTCGAGCACGAGCAGATCGAAGCGCTCGTGCGCGAGCAGCTTGTCCATGGCGTGGGCATCGGCCACGGCGCGCACGGCGAACCCCTGCTCGCCGAGATAGCGGTTCAGCAGGTCGCGCAGCCGCACATCATCGTCCACGACCAGGATCCTGGTTTTGGCTTCACTCATACGGGCCTGATCGTAGCCCGGTGGGGCGCTGCAAGCCAGCGATTCGTAACGGATCTTTGCCTGCCGGGCGGGCCGAAACACAATGTTACAAAGTCCCCCGGTTCGCTCACAGTCCGCTTACACCCACTCCCTACAGTGGCATCACGCGCCAGGCCACAGGGCGCTAGCGGGAAAGAAGGGGGCGGGGTCGTCGACCCTGCGACAGGACCAGGCAACCTAACGCGGGACTCAGAGGAGCACCACCATGCAACGCTTCAAGATGAAACTGCTGGTCGCGATGATCGCCACGCTGCCGATCACCGCATTCGCCGGGCCTCACGGCCAGAGCGCGAACCAGCGTCACCACGACCAGCACGCGAGCTATCAACACGGAGAACGGTCCGGTCAGCACGCGCGCTACGACGGTCGCGGCCGCTACGATGGGCGCGGCCAGCATGAGGCGCGCGGGCGCTACGAGGGTCGCCATGAAGGACGCTTGCAGGGAAGTCACGGCGTCGACCGGCGCCAGCTGACCCAGAAGCGCGAGATTCAGCAGGGCGTTCGCTCGGGCCAGCTCACCCCGCGCGAGGCGCGCGGGCTCCGGCAGGAGCAAAAGGGGATTCGCAAGGAAGAGCGCGCTTACCGCTCGGATGGTGAATTTACCCGCGCCGAGCGCCGGGACGTGCGGCAGGATCAGCGTGCCGCGAGTCAGCACATCTACCAGGAGAAGCACGACGACGACACGCGCAACCGCGTTGCGATGCGTGACCCGGGGGTGAACGAGCGCCAGCGCAACGAGCGGAATAGAATTGCGCAGGGCACGCGCTCGGGCGAGCTGACCCGCGACGAAGCGAAGGGTCTGCGTGGCGAGCAACGCGACATCCGGCAGGAAGAGCGCGCGTACAAGTCCGACGGAAAACTGACGCGCGACGAGCGCTCGGACCTCCACCAGGATCAGAGCGAGGCGAGCCGAAACATCTCCGCCGAGAAGCACGACGACGACAGGCGATAGGAGAGCTGCAGCGACCGTGACCGCGCATTCGGAGAGCAGTCAATGAAACGGTTCGTCCGGATCGCGGGCTCGGTCCTCGTCGCCTGCGCAATGTCGGTCGCGATATCGGCAGCCTGGGCACAGTCCGGCAAGGGCAACGGTCGCGGAAGTCGCGACGCGGACGCGCGCCAGCAGGGGTCGCGGCAGGCCGATGCGGATCGTCAGCGCGACCGTGGGATGTCCAAGGAGGATCGCGACCAGCTGCGCCGCGACATCCGCGACTACGGGCGCGATGTCTATCGCGATCGCGACGGTGGCCGTGACCGCAACAGTCGCCCGCAGCGCGACGAGCGATCGAGACG
>JBAVOG010000200.1:0-1938 GCA_049691875.1 Burkholderiales bacterium
GAGCAGGTAGGTGACAGCAGTGGCGCCGGCGATGTTGACCCAGCTGACGCCGTTGAAGCGTTGCCATTGGTAGCTGAACGGGCCGAGTCCGTCGGGATCGGCGATTCCGCTCGTGATGGCGGTGAGCGTCTGGTCTTCCTGCGCCGTGCCGGAAATTGTTGGAACGCCTGTCGGCGGCTGGTTCACGACGGCACCGAACTCGTACGCGCCAATGTCGGTCGCGCCGACCCGGGCGCCGCCGCGTTGATCGGTTGCCGGGGCACCGAGGCTCGTCCCGGCGTTGATGGCCGGGCTTCCCGTGAGCAGCGCGTGAGTCTTCGTGGGACCGCCGTTGTACTGGAGCGGTCCGAGGAGCGGATCGGTATTAACCTTGTCGCCGAGAAGCGTGTTCAGGCCGGCCGTGTTGGTATCTTCGATGTTGTTGCCGAGGGAAATCTGCGCGCCGTTCGAATTGCCCCCCGTGTTGAAGGCGAGGATGGTGTTCCTGAGGCTGGCGACGCTCGAGCCCTCCCTGTGGATACCGCCCGCACCGGCGGCGTTGTTGTACGCGATGGTCGAGTTGGTGATGTTGAGCGGGTTGCCATTGTTGTTTGCGTAGATCCCGCCGCCATTGTTGATCGCCGCGTTTGAGCTGATGGTTACATTCGTAAGGTTGGCTACCGAGTTGTTGGCGAGGTATATCCCGCCCCCGCTATTGGCGCTGTTGCCATCGATCGTTACACGATCAAATGTGAGATTGCGGGCGGCATAAACGGCGCCACCGTTGCCAGTTGCAGCGTTACCATTGAGCGCGACGTCACGCAGAGTAATGCTGCTGCTGCCGCCGCTGTTGCGGAGATAGACGCCCGCTCCGTCGCCAGTTGCCTGTCCATTCTGGATCGTGACGCCAGAGATCGTCAGCGATGCGTTATCGACGTCGAAAACACGGTCTGTCGCGTTACCGTCTATGAACGTCGCATTCGCCCCTACGCCCACGATGGCCAGGTCTCTCGTTATATCGAGGTCGCCTGTGTTGGCGCTATCCTCGTTGGATCCCGTGCGCGTGAGCGTGTAAATTCCCACGGGCAGATTGATCACATCCGCTGCACTGTCCGCATTTGCCGCGATGATCGCTTCGCGCAGCGAGATGAAACCGTCGGCACCTGGATTGAGCAGCAAGTTTGCGATTGACGACGTGTTCCCGTCCAGCGTGTCGAGGGTCGTCGTCACTGTGACCGCCGCGAGGACTCCGTTCCATGCGAGTTTCGCCGCGCGGTCCAGCACAATATCGGCTTCGACATTGCCCGCGCGATACTCGAGCTCCCAGTCGCCGCCTTGCGCCGCGCTTCCTGTCTTGTCCGTACTCGCTGCGACGTCGGCGCCGGTCAGATCGGCAATCCAATCTACGAGCGCGCGGCCACGCGCGGTCGAGGCGAGATCGCAGCCGTAGAACAGGAGATCGGCGTCGTCCTTGAGCGCGCCGCCCCACGCGCTGATCAGATCGGTGTTTGCGGCGAGCGCCTTGGCGTCGAGCACCGTCCCGCCGAGCTGGATGGCGCCATCGGAACCGTGAGTGATGAAATGGACGGCGTCGAGCTGCATCCGGCTCTTGAGCGCCGCGGTAATCTGGACGATGCCATCGCGCTGGGTGTCGAGGACGATGATCTCGAATTTCCGGCTCGGGTCCGCGTCCCCGACGAGCGCGGCGAGCAGCTGCTGGGCATCCGGTACGCGCGGATCGATGAACACGAGCTCGCGGCTCGACGCGACGGCGGCGGCCGCGGATTCTGCGGAATGCGAGGGTGCGGTGATTGCGGCCGCGACAGATTGGTCGCCAGGCAGCGCGAGCTCGGAGGCAAGGCCGAGTCCGTCTGCCGACATGAGCAACCGGGGTTCGAGCTGCTCGAGTTGCAGCTTGAGTGGATAGGGCGGGCGCGGGCGAGCGGAGCGCTGCGGCGG
>JBAVOG010000201.1:0-3281 GCA_049691875.1 Burkholderiales bacterium
GAGCTCCGTGTGGGGAATGCGACTCTGCGCGAGCTTGCCGAATCCCGTGTTGATGCCATAAGCGGGTTCGTTGCCGGCCACGACCCGGTCGACGACCGCAGCGCCTGCCAGCAAGTCTGCGAGGCACGCCTGGTCGAGCGCGATCGCTTCATGCCCGCGTGCGATGCGTCGGAGGTTTGCGAGGGTGAGGCGATGTCGGCCGAGGGAGAGCATTGGTTTCAGGTTTGATTCGGAACCATCCCGTCACGCTACGCAATGACTTTTTGTTTCCCCTCCTTTTCAAGGAGGGGTGCCGGCGAAGCCGGCGGGGTGGTTACGGCTTCGGTGAGCCGAAATGCACCACCCCGGCGCTTCGCGCCACCCCTCCTCAACGAGGAGGGGAAAAAGCTAAAGCCGACGCTACAGCACCTGCCGCGGTTTGGTCATGCCTTCCCGAGCATCGGCAGGTCGAGCTTCCGCTCCCGCGCGCAGGCGATGGCCTCCGGATAGCCGGCGTCGGCATGGCGCATGACGCCGGTGGCCGGATCGTTCCAGAGCACCCGCTCGATCCGCCGTGCGGCGGCGTCGGTGCCGTCGCAGACGATCACCATGCCCGCATGCTGCGAGTAACCCATGCCCACGCCGCCGCCGTGATGGAACGACACCCAAGTCGCGCCGCCGGCGCAGTTGACGAGCAGATTGAGCAGCGCCCAGTCGGACACGGCGTCGGAACCATCGCGCATCGACTCGGTCTCGCGGTTCGGGCTCGCCACCGAGCCGGAGTCGAGGTGATCGCGCCCGATCACGATCGGCGCCTTGAGCTCGCCCGTTCGCACCATCTCGTTGAACGCGAGCCCGGCAAGGTGCCGTTCGCCGAGTCCGAGCCAGCAGATGCGCGCCGGGAGTCCCTGGAACTTGATACGCTTCTGCGCCATGTCGAGCCAGAGGTTCAGATGCTTGTCGTGCGGAAAGAGCGCGCGGATCTTGGCGTCGGTCCGGTAGACGTCCTCCGGGTCGCCCGAGAGCGCCGCCCAGCGGAACGGGCCCTTGCCGACGCAGAACATCGGCCGGATGTACGCCGGCACGAAACCGGGATAGTCGAACGCATGGCGTTCCCCGACGTCCTTCGCTTCCTGGCGGATGTTGTTGCCGTAGTCGACGCAAGGAATCTTCATACCGTTGAATTCGAGGATGGTGTGCACGTGCTTGCGAATCGACTCGCGCGCGGAGATCGCAACCTCCTCCGGGTCGCGCTTGCGCAGGTCCCACCATTTCTCGAGCGACCAGTGCTCGGGAAGGTAGCCGTTCGCGGGATCGTGCGCCGAGGTCTGGTCGGTCACCAGCGACGGCTTCAGGTCGCTCGTGCGCGCGCGCGCCAGGATCTTCGGCAGGAGCTCGCAGGCGTTGCCATGCAGCCCGATCGAGACCGCGCGCTTCTCCGCGAGCGCACGCTCCAGCATCGTGAACGCCTCGTCGAGCGTGTCGGCGCGCGCATCGAGATAGCCGCTCTTGAGCCGCATGTCGATGCGGGACGGATCGCACTCGATCGCGAGCATCGATGCGCCGGCCATCGTCGCGGCGAGCGGCTGGGCGCCGCCCATGCCCCCGAGCCCCGCGGTCAGGATCCACTTCCCGGTCCAGTCGCCGCCGTAGTGGCGGCGTCCCGCTTCCGCGAACGTCTCGTAGGTTCCCTGCACGATGCCCTGGCTGCCGATGTAGATCCACGAGCCTGCGGTCATCTGCCCGTACATCATCAGGCCCTGGCGATCGAGCTCGTTGAAGTGCTCCCAGTCGGCCCACTTCGGCACCAGGTTGGAGTTGGCGATCAGCACGCGCGGCGCATCCGGATGGGTCTTGAACACGCCCACCGGCTTGCCGGACTGCACGAGCAGGCTTTCGTCGGCGCCGAGGCGCTTCAGCGTCGCGACGATCGCATCGAAGCACTCCCAGTTGCGGGCCGCCTTGCCGATGCCGCCGTACACGACGAGATCTTCGGGACGCTCGGCGACCTCGGGATCCAGGTTGTTCATGAGCATGCGCAGCGGCGCTTCGGTGAGCCAGCTTCGCGCGCTGAGTTGCGCTCCGCGCGGTGCGCGGATCACGCGTGCGACACTCTTGTCGGTCATGGATGGCCTTTGTTCAGGAACGAAAGATGACGGGGAATTCGGGCGCATCGAGGGGCTCTCCGTGGCGGAGCCCCAGATCGGGAAAGGGCGGCGAGGTCCTGCCGCCACGCTCGGCAAACGTCGCATCGTCGCCCACCCAGCGCGCGGACAGCGCTCGACGTCGCGCGGTAGAACGGTTCGCCGGCGCACCGTGCACGGTGCGGAAGTGAAAGGCGAGCGCGTCGCCGGGCTGCATCGCCTCGCCGACGATGCGCAGCTCGGCGCGCTGCGCTTCGATGTCGGGTATCGGGACGAAACCGTCCTGCGCATAAAGCGGTGTGCCGTCGAAGCGCATCGGCCGGTAGTCCCGGCCCCAGCGATGCGAGCCGGCGACGTACTCGGGCACCGTCTCGCGCGCGACCGGATCGAGCGCAATCCAGAAACTCACGCTCTGGTTGCCTTCGACGCAGTAGTAAGGTTGATCCTGATGCCACGGCGTCGGCACGCTCGTGCCGGGTTCCTTCACGAGCACGTGATCGTGGAAGAAGCGCGCGGTGCGCGATTCCATCAGCCGGGCGGCGAGGGCGGCGGCGGGTGATTCCTGGATGAACGCGCGAAACTCCGGAATGCGCTGCCAGTTGCAGTAGTCCTGGAAGAAGGGCGCCGAGCCGTCCTCAGGGCGGTAGGTGCGCTCGCGCGGGCTCGGATCGGCCATGAGCCGGTCGACGCCGGAGCGCAGCGGCGCGACCCACTCCTGAAACAGGCCGCGCAGGATGACGATGCCGTCGGAGCGGTACTGGTCCACGACTTCCTGCGGCAGCGTGGCGTCGATGGCGGCACTCATGGCTTGCTTTTTCGAATGGTGCCGACGAGGTCGACGATCAGGCGGACGATCGCGAGCGCGGTTATGCCGTTCGCATCGAGCGACGGATAGTGCTCCGCAAAGTTGATGCCGACCACGGTGCCACGTCGGGCGAGCCCCGTGAGCAGGTCCACCGCATCGTCGAACGCGAGCCCGCCCGGCAACGGCGCACTGGTGCCGGGCATCACCGACGGATCCATGCCGTCGCAGTCGAAGGCCACGTAATAGCGTTCGCCCGGCGGAAACTCGGCGAGCACCCGCTCGATCCCCGCACTTCGCAGCTCGCGGGCGGTGATGATCGCGTTTCCGCGCGCGAGCGTCGCGCGCACGTCGTC
>JBAVOG010000202.1:0-2954 GCA_049691875.1 Burkholderiales bacterium
CGCGTATCTCGCGCTCGCCGGGGAGAAACACCAGGATGTCTCCCGTCCCTTCCCGCGCCAGCTCGTCGATTGCGTCGACGATCGACTCGTTCAGATCGATCTCGTTGCCCGCATCGCTCGCGGTGCGGCCGGGACCGGTTACGCGAATCGGCTGGGGCGCCCGGTAACGCGTCTCGACTGGATAGAGTCGCCCCGAGACTTCGATCACAGGCGCCGGTTGGCCGCCAGCCGCCGCGAAGTGGCGCGCGAAGCGCTCGGCATCGAGCGTGGCTGAGGTCACGATGACCTTCAGGTCGGGACGCCGCGGCAGGAGCTGCCGGAGATATCCCAGGAGAAAGTCGATGTTGAGGCTCCGCTCGTGCGCCTCGTCGATGATGATCGTGTCGTACTGGCGCAGTTCCGGATCTCCCTGCGTCTCCGCCAGCAGGATGCCATCGGTCTTCAACTTGACGTAGCCGGCCGGGCTCGCGCGGTCGGTGAACCGGATCTTGTATCCGACCACCTGGCCGAGCTCGCTCTTCAGCTCGTGCGCGATGCGCGCGGCCGTTGCGCGCGCGGCGATGCGTCGCGGCTGGGTGTGCCCGATCATCCCCTCCACCCCGCGGCCGATGTCGAGGCAGATCTTGGGCAGCTGCGTGGTCTTTCCCGAGCCGGTCTCGCCGCAGACGATGATCACCTGGTGATCGCGAATCGCCCGCGCGATCTCGCCCCGCTGTCGGGTGACCGGAAGCTCGGGAGGGAACTCCGGCCGCGGCAGTTCCGCACGACGCAGTTCGATCTCCGCCGGAGGCCTGCGGCGTACCGCAGCGGTCATGCCGGAAGACCGGTCATTCTCGACCCGACCTCGCATCACCCACTGCTCACCTCACGCCAGAGTTCGGCGGCGATGCTTTCCTGCTCGGCGATCCACTCCGCGCGCGCATCGGGCGGCATCGCCAGCAGCTCGCGCCGCGCGAGGGCAACCTCGCTTTCGGACGCCCCGGCAGCCGCGTACCCGGCGTCGACGGCATCCACACCGGGCCTTTGCGCAACCAGCTGCAGCAGCTTCCTGTGGACGCCGGTCGCGTAGGCGATGTCCTCCGCATCGCACGGCGACGCGACCCGGCTGTAGCCCGCACGCGTCACGCCCGGGGCGCTGCGCGCCTTGCACATGGCCACCGCGAGTGCGCGACAGTCGAACGTGCGGCACGAGCGCGGACGCTGATCGTAGACCGTGCAGCGCCCGTCGATCAGATGCGTGCAGGAGCCATCCGGTTGGCGCAGCAGGTACTTGCCGTCATGGCGCAGCACCGGACTTGCCAGCTCGGAGGGAGTGAGTTCGATATGCTGCGGCTCCCGGCAGCACAGAGTGCAGGGTCCGCAGTCCACCACCGCGGATGCGCCGCTTGTGCGCTCGCGCGCTATCCGTCGCGCCACGGCTGCGAACTTGAGCGGCTTCGACGTACTCGTCACGGCGACCTCAGCTGCCGCCGCTGGACTCGAGCATCCGCTCGACGTAGCGCGCGATCAGGTCCACCTCCAGGTTGACGCGCGCGCCCGGCGCGAGTTGCTGCAACGTCGTGGCCTCGAGCGTGTGGGGAATCAGGTTGATCTCGAACTGCGCATCTTCGACACGGTTCACCGTGAGGCTGACGCCCTGCACGGTCACCGAGCCCTTGCGGGCGATATACTTCGCGAGCGCGCGCGGCGCGCGCACGACGAGCGTTCGGTTCTCGCCGACCGGATCGAATGCGATCACCTCGCCCACCCCATCCACGTGGCCGGCAACCAGATGCCCGCCGAGACGATCGGCGAGGCGCAGCGATTTCTCGAGATTGACGCTTCCCTGCACGCCCAACCCGACCGTGCAGTCGATCGTCTCCTGCGAGACGTCGACCTCGAACACCCGACCGGTGATCGCAACGACCGTCAGGCACGCACCGTTGATCGCGATCGAATCGCCGATGCCCACGTCCCGCAGATCGAGTGGCCCGGCATCGATCGCCAGCCGCAGACCCTTTTCGCGCGGCTCGGTCCGGACGATCGTGCCGACGGCGGAGACAATTCCCGTGAACATTGTTTCGAAAACCCGATCGTCGCGGCACGTTGCAATGCGGTGAAGCGTACACCGCCCGTCCCCACGTTGGCAAAGCCCGGGAATTCGTCACATCGCACGTGGCGACCGAAAGCGTCAGGCACGGAATAAGCCTCTTTTAAGCCAGGTTTTCGCCGCACCCTGCCGAACGATCTGGCGCCGTGCGCGGTCAAATTTCACGAATGCGGGAGTGTGAAACATGGAACGACGCGACGCACCGGTGGGACGTCTCCGTGAGGTGACGGTGATTGCCGCCGCCGCGGGAATCGGCGCACCTGATCCGCGCTGCGCGGAAGGTCCCGAGCACCTTCTCGCGCGCGGACTCGTCGAAAGAATCACGAAACGCGATCATCTCGCCACGCGGGGCACCACTGTGCGCGCGCACGCAGCCCGCGGGCGCACGCGGCTCGCGGTCCATCGCAGCTTTATTGCTGACCTCGCGCGCGAAACGGCCGCCGCGGTCAAGCGCGGCGCGCTACCGCTCGTGCTCGGCGGCGAACACAGTTGCGCAGTCGGTACCTGGCGAGGTGTCGCCGAGGCACTCGGCGGGTCACTCGGTCTGATCTGGATCGACGCGCACCTGGACAGCCACACGCCTGCCACGAGTCCGAGCGGAATGCTGCACGGCATGCCGCTTGCCGAGTTGCTCGGCGTCGGCGGCAACGCGCACCACCCGGCCGGCTCGGCCGCCCTGTCGGCACAAAACGTTTGCGTGATCGGGGCACGCAGCTACGAGCCCGAGGAAGCGGCGCTCCTCGCCGACCTCGGCGTCCGCGTGATCGACATGGACGAGATCGAGGCGCACGGCCTGGATCAAGCCTTCACCGAGGCGCTCGAGATTGCGACCGCCGGGACCGGCGGATTCGGAATCACCCTGGAT
>JBAVOG010000203.1:0-7235 GCA_049691875.1 Burkholderiales bacterium
GCGTCGCCGATGCGGCGCGACGCTTTCTGCGCGCGCAGCGCTCCGGGTCACTGTCGACGGTCTCGGCGCGGCACGCCGGTTATCCGTTCGGGTCGGTCGTTCCCTTCGCGCTCGACGCGCTCGCGCGCCCGGTGCTGCTGATCAGCGCACTTGCCGAGCACACGCGTAATCTTGCGGCCGACTCGCACGCAAGTCTCGTCGTTCATTCCTATGCAGAAGATGTCCAGGCCGGTCCACGCCTGACCGTCGTCGGCGATGCGGTGTCGCTTGGCGACCGTGATTCCGCCTGCGACCGATATTTGCGGCGCTTCCCTGACGCTCTTCGCCTCGTCGCGCTCGGCGATTTTTCATTCCATGCGATCGTCCCGCGCGAGCTTCTTTTCGTGCAGGGCTTCGGTCGCATTGACTGGATCAGCGCCGATGCCTTCGCGCCGCCGCAGGGTGAGGTGGCAGAAGCGGAAGCGGACATCCTGGCGCACCTGAATACCGAGCACTCGGAAACGCTTCGCCTGTATTGCCGTGCACTCGCCGACGTGGACGCTGCAACGGCAGAGGCGATCGGAATCGACTGCGATGGCATCGACGTTCGTGCCGGCAAGCAGCTGCTCCGTTTCGATTTCGATGCGCCTGCACTCGACGCCACTGCGGTGCGCACACAGCTGATCAGCCTTGCCGAGCGGGCACGGGCGGGATAGCCGATCGTGCGGGCGAGCTACTGGGGCGCAGTGGGCAGCCTGCTCGCACTGATTGTCCTCTGTCTCGCGTGGGAGATCTGGCTCGCGCCGCTCAGGCCGGGCGGATCATGGCTGATGCTCAAGGCCCTACCGCTGCTTCTACCATTGCGCGGCGTACTGGCCGGTAGGCGACGCACCTACCAGTGGGCCTCCATGTTCATCCTTGCGTATTTCGTGGAAGGTAGCGTGCGGGCCTGGAGCGACCATGGCCTCTCGGCCAGCCTCGCGCTGGCAGAGGCGATTCTCGCGGTGATCTTCTTCGCGTCCGCGGTCACATACGCGCGGCTCGCCGCTGCGCACAACTAGAACGCGCGAGGCTCGCCAAACGGGGCGCTTTGCGCTGGTATATCCGAGGGCACATGCAGAGCACCGGCGCCTCTACTGGGGGCGGCGGCCAATCAAAACGAGAGGACGACCGGCTCTTCTTCCACATCCAGGAACTGGCGCGTGAATCGGACGGCCACGTCTTCATCGAATGCCTTGCAGGTGTAAAGCACGATCGAGAAGAATCGCCGGCCGGTCCAGAAGTAGGCGGCGATTCCCGAATCGATGAGCGGCAGGAAAGCGTCGAAGCCCTGATTCTCCGCGCTCCCTTGCCCCTCCGGCGAAAAGATGACCGGCTCGGCGTAGGCGCGCAGGCCCAGCTCGGCGGCCAGGCCCGTCAGGAACGTCGCAACTGCGCCGCGCCCGACCTCGCTCGAGTAGAAGCCCTCGATCAGCAGGCGCTGCCGGAAGATGTCCGGAGCGATTTCGCGCGCAGTGACCGGCACGGCGCCTCCATCAGGGTGTCATCTGATGCTGCGGGTTCACGCGCTCCACATTGCTCCGCAGCTTGTTCAATGCATTTACGTAGGCCTTCGCAGAGGCGACGACTATGTCCGTGTCCGCGCCGACGCCGTTCACGATGCGGCCACCCTTTGCGAGCCGCACCGTCACCTCCCCTTGCGACTCGGTGCCTTGCGTCACGGCGTTCACCGAGTAGAGAAGGAGATCCGATCCGCTCTTGGCGATGGTCTCGATGGCCTTGAACGTGGCGTCGACCGGGCCATCCCCCGGCGATTCCGCCGTGCGCTCCGCATCCCCCTCGCCGAGCACCACCGTCGAGCGCGGCTGCTCGCCCATGCCGCTCGACTGGCTCATGTGCACCAGGCGCCAGTGCTCCATCTCCGCGGCGACTGCCTCGTCGGAGACCAGCGCATGGAGGTCCTCGTCGAAGATGTCCGCCTTCTTGTCCGCGAGATCCTTGAATCGCTGGAACGCGACGTTGACGACCTCTTCCGAATCGAGCTCGATGCCGATTTCCTTGAGACGCTGCCTGAACGCATTCCGGCCCGAGAGCTTGCCGAGCACGATCTTGTTTGTGGTCCAGCCGACGTCCTCGGCCTGCATGATCTCGTAGGTCTGGCGGGACTTGAGGACGCCATCCTGATGAATTCCGGAGGCATGCGCAAAGGCATTCGCCCCGACGATCGCCTTGTTCGGCTGCACGACGAAGCCCGTGATCTGGGAGACGAGCCGCGACGCCGGAACGATCTGCGTCGTGTCGACGCGGGTCTCGAGACCGAAAAAATCACGCCGCGTACGCACCGCCATCACGATTTCCTCGAGCGAGGTGTTTCCGGCGCGTTCGCCCAGGCCGTTCACGGTGCACTCGACCTGGCGTGCCCCACCGATCATCACGCCGGCGAGCGAATTCGCGACTGCCATGCCGAGGTCGTTGTGACAGTGCACCGACCAGACCGCCTTGTCCGAGTTCGGGATCCGCTCGCGTAGCGCGCGGATGAACTCTCCGAACTGCTGCGGAATGGCGTAACCTACCGTATCGGCGATATTGATCGTCCGGGCGCCCTCGGCGATCGCCGCCTCGAGCACGCGACAGAGGAAGTCGGGATCGGACCGGCTCGCGTCCTCCGGGGAGAATTCGACGTCGTTGCAATGCTTGCGTGCGAAGCGCACCGCGAGCCGCGCCTGCTCGAGGACCTGGTCGGGCGTCATGCGGAGCTTCTTTTCCATGTGCAACGCGCTGGTTGCGATGAACGTGTGAACGCGCGGCGCGTTGGCCCCCGTCAGCGCCTCGACGCCGCGCGAGATGTCGCGATCGTTCGCGCGGCAAAGGCCCGCCACGATGCTGTCCTTGATGCCGTCGGCAATCGCGCGTACCGCCTCGAAGTCACCATTGGACGCGGCCGGAAAGCCCGCTTCGATCACGTCCACGCGCAGACGCTCGAGCTGCCGCGCGATGCGGACCTTCTCCTCGCGCGTCATCGATGCGCCGGGACTCTGTTCGCCGTCGCGAAGCGTCGTATCGAAGATGATCAATTTGTCGTTCATGGCGTTCTCCGTTCACAGGGCGGCACGGGGTTCCCGCGGTGCCCTGGAGGCGCCGCGGCGGATACTGCTCGAATTGGGGGGTGGGATTTAGCTGCGCGCGGGGCGCAGCAGTAGAAGCAGCGCGCCGCTGAGCAGCGGGAGCGCCTGAATCGCTTGAAACACTTCAGCGGTGGTGGCGTTGAGAGCCATGCCGGGAACTATAGCGGCAATCCGGGGCCGATGCAATAAGTGGTTGACAGACCGGATCAGCGCGGCAGCCTGCGACGCCGTTTCCAGAACCACATGACGTAGCCGGAAAATCCGTAAGCGACGAAGAGCCCGAACAGGACGATAGGCGGATTGGCCGAAACCATCACGAGTGCGAATACGACAAGCAGGATCGCCCAGAACGGCACGCTGCGCCGCAGATTGAAGTCCTTGAAGCTGTAGAACGGGACGTTCGCCACCATCGTGAGCCCGGCGTAGAAAGTCAGCAACGCCGCGAGCCATCGCACCGTTTCCACCCTGGCGATCTGGAAATCGTCGCTCACCCAGATGAATCCGACGACAAGAGCGGCGGCAGCCGGACTCGGCAATCCCTGAAAGTAGCGCTTGTCGACGATCTCGATGTTCGTGTTGAAGCGCGCCAGCCGCAAGGCCGCGCCGACGCAATAGACGAAGGCGACGATCCAGCCTGTCCGCCCGAGCCCCTGCAGCGCCCACTCGTACATGATCAGCGCCGGCGCAGCGCCGAAGCAGACCATGTCGGACAGGCTGTCGTACTCCGCGCCGAATTCGCTCTGCGTGCGCGTCATTCGCGCAACGCGCCCGTCCAGCCCATCGAGCACCATCGCGACGAACACCGCGATGGCCGCCTGCTCGAACCGCGAATTCATCGCCTGCACGATGGCGTAGAAGCCCGCGAAGAGCGCGCCCGTGGTGAGCAGGTTGGGAAGCAGATAGATTCCGCGCCGGCGAAGCGTGCCGCGCAGAAAACCCTTCCCACCGCGCCGTAGCCGGGCCATCTCTTCAGAGCTCCGCAAGCACCGTCGCCCCGCAACTCACGGTCTGACCGAGCGCCACCTTGATCGTGGCGTCGAGGGGCAGGTAGAGATCCACGCGCGAGCCGAATCGGATGAAACCGAAGCGCTCACCGCGGCGCAGGCGCTCCCCGGTCTGGACGTAGCAGAGAATGCGCCGCGCGATGAGTCCCGCGATCTGCACACACGTCACATCCGCCCCGGCTGCGGTGCGGATCCAGAGTGCATTGCGCTCGTTCTCGGAAGACGCCTTGTCGAGGGCGGCATTGACGAATCTTCCCGGCGAATACCAGCGATTCTTCACCACACCGTCGACTGGCGAGCGGTTCGCATGCACGTTGAACACGTTCATGAAAACGCTGACCTTCAGCGCGTCGCGCTCGAGATAGGAATCCTTCGCTTTCTCGACGGCCACGATCCGGCCATCGGCGGGCGAGACGACTGTCCGCTCGGTGCCCGGAATCTTGCGCGGCGGATCGCGAAAGAACTGCAGAACGAAGAGCGCGGCGATCCAGAGCGGAACCGACCACCACCAGCCGGCGAACCAGCCCACCGCCACCGCGACGGCGATCGCAACGGCGACGTGGCCCCAGCCCTCGCGGGCGATGATCGGATGGGGGTAATCGGTCATCGATAGGAGTGACTGCTTGCCCGGACCCTGGCGGCTAGTTCTTCGACTGGTCGACCAGCCTGTTCTTTCGTATCCAGGGCATCATCTCGCGCAGCTTCGCGCCGACGGTCTCGATCGGATGCTGGGCGGTCAGGCGCCGTCGCGAGAGCAGCGTCGGCGCACCCGCGCGATTCTCGAGCACGAAATCCTTGGCGTATTCGCCCGTCTGGATTCGCGTGAGCGCATCGCGCATTGCCTGTTTCGCCTCCGCTGACACGATTTTCGGCCCGGTCACGTATTCGCCGTATTCCGCGTTGTTCGAGATCGAATAGTTCATGGTCCCGATCCCGCCTTCGTACATCAGGTCGACGATCAGCTTCAGCTCGTGCAGGCACTCGAAGTACGCCATCTCGGGCGCATAGCCGGCCTCCACCAGAGTCTCGAAGCCGGCCTTGACCAGCTCGACGCACCCGCCGCATAGCACCGCCTGCTCGCCGAAGAGATCGGTCTCGGTCTCCTCGCGAAAATTCGTCTCGATGATCCCCGCCTTGCCGCCGCCGATCGCGGTCGCGTAGGAAAGCGCGATGTCGCGCCCCTTCTTGCTCGGCGACTGGTGAATCGCGATCAGCATCGGAACGCCGCCGCCCTGCGCGTAGGTCGACCTGACCGTGTGCCCGGGCGCTTTCGGCGCGACCATGATCACGTCGAGGTCCGCCCGAGGCTGGATCTGGCCATAGTGGATGTTGAAGCCGTGTGCAAAGGCGAGCGTGCCGCCTTTCTTGATGTTCGGCTCGATGTCCTCGCGGTAGATCTGCGCGTGATGCTCGTCCGGCAGCAGGATCATCACGATGTCGGCGCCCTTCACCGCCGGGCCGATCTCTTTCACCTCCAGGCCACTCTTCTTGGCCTTGCCCCAGGACGCACCGTCCTTGCGCAGTCCGACGCAAACCTTGATGCCGGAATCCTTGAGATTGAGCGCATGGGCGTGCCCCTGCGAGCCATAACCGATGATTGCGACCTTCTTGCCCTTGATGAGCGAAAGGTCGGCGTCCTTGTCGTAGTAGACCTTCATTTTCCTTCCCTTGCGTAAGAATTGCGGTGTGGAGTCAGGAGCGTATTCATGTACGTGTGCAGGTGCGTGTCCAGGTGCTTGGCTGCGCAAATTGGCGAGGCGAGAACCGGGGAGAAGGATGCGCAAGGCGCTTCACCCTGCCCGCCGCCTCCTCCGAAAGTCGCCTCCGGCTAGACTTTCAATACCCGTTCGCCGCGTGCGATCCCGGAAGCCCCGGTTCGGACGGTCTCGAGGATCGCGGCCCGGTCGAGCGCTTCGATGAATGCATCGAGCTTGTCGCACGCACCCGTCAACTCGATCGTGTACGTCGCGTCGGTGACGTCCAGGATCCGGCCGCGAAATATTTCGGCCATGCGCTTCATCTCCTCGCGATCCTTGCCGGTGGCGCGCACCTTGATCAGCATGAGCTCGCGCTCGATATGGGGTGCTTCGGAGAGGTCCACGACCTTCACGACGTCCACCAGCTTGTTCAACTGCTTGGTGATCTGCTCGATCACGTCGTCCGAACCGGTCGTGACGATGGTCATGCGCGAGAGCGAAGGATCCTCGGTCGGAGCTACCGTGAGGGACTCGATGTTGTAGCCCCGCGCGGAGAACAGGCCCGCGACGCGCGAAAGCGCGCCGGACTCGTTCTCGAGCAGGGTGGAAATGATGTGGCGCATGTCTTCGGTCCGCGGGCCGGGTCAGAGCTCTTCGGCGAGAATCATCTCGCTCATGCCTTTCCCGCCGGGCACCATCGGGAAGACGTTCTCCGTCTGGTCGGTCAGGAAGTCGAGCAGCACGAGATCGTCAGTACGCTTGAACGCCTCGCGCAGGGCGGGCTCGACGTCGGCCGGCTTCTCGATCCGCATGCCGATGTGTCCGTAGGCCTCGGCAAGCTTCACGAAATCCGGCAAAGCATCCATGTACGACTCCGAATACCGGTTGCCGTGGAAGAACTGCTGCCATTGCCGGACCATACCCATGTAGCGGTTGTTCAGGTTCACCACCTTGATGGGCAGCCGATACTGCTTGCAGGTTGAGAGCTCCTGCATGCACATCATGAAGCTGGCCTCGCCCGTCACGCAGGCAACCGTCGCGCCCGGATTTGCGAGCTGCACGCCCATTGCGGCGGGCAATCCGAAGCCCATCGTCCCCAGTCCGCCCGAATTGATCCACCGACGCGGCTTCGCGAACTTGTAGAACTGCGCCGCCCACATCTGATGCTGGCCGACGTCGGAGGTGATGAATGCATCGCCCCCGGTCACTTCGTAGAGCTTCTCGATGACGTGCTGAGGCTTGATGATGGCGCTGGCACGGTCATAGCGCAGGCAATCGCGTGCCCGCCAGAGCTCGATCTGGGCCCACCAGCTCTTGAGTGCCGCCGCGTCGAGCTTGCCGAGCTGCGGCTCGAGCTGACGCATCAGATCCTCGAGCACGTCGGGGACGTGTCCGACGATCGGCACGTCGACCTTGACGCGCTTGGAGAT
>JBAVOG010000204.1:0-5735 GCA_049691875.1 Burkholderiales bacterium
GTCAGGCGCTGTGCCGCGCGATCGAGCCAGCCCGGGCGGTCGACGCGCTGCTCGGGGTATGGCGCGAGCGGCGAGGCGCTCGCAAGGGTCAGTTCAGCGGCGCTTGGCACCAGTCCTCAGCGTTCTGATCGCCGAGGGGATACACAAGGGGCTCGCCCCTTGTTCGTACGGGGATATACAAGGGGAATTCCCCCTTGTTCGTACGATCTCTCTCGGATGAAGAACCCAAGGCCGCGATCTGGAGACGGCCGCTAGACATTGAATCGCGCGAGGAACAGCTGGCGCGCCTTGCGGTACCACTGAAAACCGATCGGCTCCCACCCGTGGTGAAACCGGACGTACGCCCGGCCGCCCACGTTCAGCGTGCGTTCTTCGGGCGGAAGCTTGAGCTCGATCTCGAAGAATTTCTGGAGCGACTTCTGGCCGGACGAGTCGCTCGGATCGAGCGCAAGGTGTCCTCCGCCTCCGGTGCCGAGCGCCGGGCTGGGCAGCCGCTCGCTCGCGCCCGGGACCAGCCGCACGATGTCGGCATGGGACGGTGAATCGATGTGCTCGGCGAGGCGGACATCGACGTCCCGCGTGCTGCTTCGGACCAGGTCCACGTCCTCCGGGGGCAGGACCGCCCGGATGGCCACCGTCTCGATGTTCACCACGTGCGCGACGAGCTGTCCTTTCTTCAGATAGCGGCCCTGCATGTCGACGGAGCGCGGCAGCACGAATCGTCCGTCGGCCTTCGCGGTCACGACGAGCTCCTCCGAGCGCTCCTTCGCGCGCGCGAGCTTGGAGCGCACATAGGCCATCTCCTCGTCCAGGATCTGCGCCTTGACGCGATCGGTCACCACCTGCTCCCGGTGGCGCGCCTGGAGTTCCTGCAGGCGCGCCGCGAGGACGCTGACCTCCGTGGCAATGTCGCGGTCATAGATTTCCAGCAGGGGATCCCCCTTCTTCACCCATGCACCCGGCGTGGCGATCACCTTCTGCACGAATCCGTCGGCGCCGGCACGGACGAGCCCCTCATCGGGTACCCAGACCACCCCTTCGGTCATCGTCCGCAGCGGCGCCGGCACGACGAATATCAGCGCCGCCAGGCTGCCGACCACGATCGCGGTGGCGATGACCGCGCGCGATCGGACCCGCCGGATCCGCGGACTGTTCAAGAGGTAGTCGACGATCTTGAATGCCGGGACACCGAACCACATCATCGTCGTCATAACCGCGAAGATCACGCCCAGCAGGAACGAGATCTCCCCGACGTAGATGAGAATCGCAATCACGACGAGTATCCGGTAGATGAAGGACGTGACCGAGAAACCGACGAACCAGATGCGCTCCCCGCGCGTGGAGATCGGGGGCTCCGCGTCCTTCCGACCGAACAGGTGCTGCTCTGCCAGGTACACAAGAAACTGATTGGCGCGCGTGCGCAGGTTCGGGATTTCCAGGAAATCCATCAGCATGTAGTAGCCGTCGAACCGCAGCAGCGGATTCGCGTTGAACAGGACCGTCGAGACTCCGGCGATGAGCATCGTGTTGTAAGCGATCGAGCGCGTCAGACCCGGCTCGGCGTTCACCCAGACCGCCAGCGCGATGACGGCGATGACGAGCTCGACCGCCATGCCGGCGCCGCCGACCACGACGCGCTGCCACTTGCTGCGGAAGGCCCATGCCGCCGATGCGTCGACGTAAGGGACCGGAGTGAGCACGAGGATCATCACGCCCATCTCGTGAACTTCGCCGCCGAATGCCTTCACTGCGAAGCCGTGACCGAGCTCGTGCAGCGTCTTGATCAGCGGGAAAAGCAGCCAGATCATCAGCAGATTCCGTGGCGCCAGCAGCTGGTCGAGCGTGCTTCGGCCGAGCTCGTTCCAGTGGCTGCCGGCAACCAGGACCGCGGTTCCGACCGCGAGCAGCCACAGCACGAAGCCGATCTTGGTGTAGAACGGTGCGACCAGCCCGACAAAGCGCTCCAAGAACCGTTCGGGATCGACGAGCGGTATCTGCCACGCGAACACGCTCATGACTTTCTGCTGCCACTTCTTGCGGCGCAGGCGCTCGCGACGCCGGAACATCTCGTGCGTGTCGGGGGAGACGTCGCACTGGAGGACGTCCGCCGCGTGCAGCTGGGCAAGTAGCTGGATGAACTCGTCCTGGCTGATGGCGTCGTCGCCGAGCTTGCGCAACGCGACATCCCAGATCTCCTGCACCGAACGCCTCCCGTCCATCAGCCCCAGCACGAGATAGGCGGCCGGTGAGAACCGGTGGTAACGCTCGGACGTGGGGTCCTGGAGCACGTACCAGGTCTCGCCGCGATACTCCTGGCGATGGATCTGCGCGTGCGTGCGCAGCGAAGGCGTCAGCTTGGCGACGCGATACCACGACGGACTGAAGAGGGACTGCGACATCTCGTTAGCAGGATGCTGCGAAAGCCCGCGCACGTACGCCCGGGGATATACAAGGGGCTTGCCCCTTGTTCCTTACGGGGGATTTACAAGGGGGCATTCCCCCTTGTTCGTAAAACCGGGGTTTGCCTAGCACCCTGAATTCGTTGCTCGAAGTCCCCACGGCGCGCATGTCTCGGCGCCCTATCAAGGCAGCCAGCGCCAGGCGGCGAGCCGGAGCCAGTTGACGATTTCCCGGGTCCAGATCCACAGGTAGCGGGCGTCCTCGATCTCGACTTTTGCCACGCCCTGCATGCCAGGGCGCAGGTGCAAGGACGTCTGGTCGAGCTGGGCCTCCACGCGGAAAGTGTTGCGTCCATCCTTCGGATCAGACACTGGCGTGACCTGCTGCACGGTGAAGTCCAGCGGGTCCTGGGAAAGCGCGCCGAGCAGCAGCGTGCCCCGTTGACCGGGTTGCACGTAGGCGACGTCCCGCTCGTCCACCTGCAAGACCAGCCGGTACGAATTGAGTGGCGCCACTTCGAAGAGCACCTTCCCCTTCTCTATCGGAGCACCGAGGTGCTGGGTGAGATCACCCGACACGATGATTCCGTCGAACGGTGCCGAGACCGTGGTCCGCTCGAGCTGATCAGCCACGCGCGCAGCCTGCGCCCGCGCCTGCTCGAGCTGTGCGGTGACGATCTGGACCTGCGCAGGATTGCGGTCCGCCATCGCCTGGCGAAACTGCTTGGAATATTCTTCCTGCTGCGCCATCCACTTGAGGCGCTCGAGGCGCAGCTCGCGGTCGTCGAGCCGGGCAAGCACCGTGCCCTGCTTGACCACGTCGCCCGCGCGCGCCGGCGCCTCCCGGATGTAGCCGTCGAACGGCGCAACGGCTGCCTGCTGGACCAGCGGCTCGAGCGTCGTCGTGGCGGCAACACGAAAAGTGCTCTTCCCAATGGCCATGAACGCAATCAGCAGCGTGACCACGATGGCGCCCAGCTTCAATGCGGCGTGGCGCGGCCCGACAATCTTGCGGAGCAATTCGCCGGTCTGCTCGACGGCGCGCCCGACGAGCCATTGATCCTCGCGACGATGCGTATTGAGCATCGGTCCGGCGAGCCCTGCGACCGCCTCGCAGATTTCGACAGTTTCGGTATCGAAAGGCCGCTGCGCGGGTCGCTCGAGTGTGATCGCGCCGATCGCCTTGCCGTCCGCCGTCAACGGGACCGTCAGGCATGCGCCCGTCCCATGGCCCTGCATGAGCGCTTCGTGCGCATGCGCCACGGCGGGCGTGCCACGACCGACCTGCGGAAACGAGACCGTGGTTCCCTGGTCGATCGACTCCTCCATCGCGGCGGCGACCGACCGCATGAGGTTGGTGCGCTCCTTGAACTGGGCGCTATGCGAAACCGCGTCGATGCGCAGGCGCCGGCCGTGGAAGAGTCCGATACTCACCCGATCGCAGCGCAAGCGCGTCGCCAGCTCGTTCGCGACCGCCATGGCTGCCGCGGCGAAGCGCTCCTGAACCGCGCCTGCGGCAACGAGCTCGAGCACGTTCTGAAGGCGTTCACGGCGGGCGTTGACCTTTGCGACGGCATCGCGCGTGAACAGCAGCTCGAGCCCTGCGGCACCCCAATGCAGCTGGCGCAACGCGGCCTGCAAGTCCGCTTCCGGGCGCGACGAAAGATCGAGCACCACTACGCCCTGCAGCACCCCGACTGCCTCAATCGGGTAGGCGACACAATCGCCGCCGATCGCTTCGGTGCCACCCGGTCGTGGCGTGGTGAACCCGCGCCGCTCGGCCAGCGCCCGCTGCGCCACGGGCGTCAGATAGCGCATGTCGCGACGTACGTCCGGCCACACTGCGGCAGGCGCATAGTTTCCGTCGCGCTCGACGCGCAGCAGGACCAAACCGCCGACGACTCCCGCGATCAGTCTGCACTGGATCGCGAGCCAGCTCTGCGTGAACACCTGGGCATCACCTGAGCCTGCGAGACTGGCCCAAAGGGCGGACTCCTGACGGGCATCACCCGTTTGAGCGGCCGGGACCATTTCGGTCACGCTGGCGGATCCTGAATTGCCGAAGGCGGGTGAAGACATATGGGATGGGGAGTCACGCGAAGGGCAGCACGATGCGCCGCCGCGTACGGGACTATTGCTTCAATTCGCCGTAACGGGATTCGTACTCGCCGACCAGCTTCTGCAGCAGCTGTGACAGCCGTTTTGCGGCGAACGGCGAGAGCACGATGCGGTGGGAAAGTTCGATCTCCATGTCCCGCGGCTGGCGTTCCCAGTCGTGGCTCACGCCGAAGTTAAGCACCACCTCCTCGCGCGTGCTCGAGGCATTGCAGAAGTTGGCGTACGAGCTCTTGACGTTGTCCGTCTTCCAGCGCACGCGTGCGCCGGCAGCTGCCGGGGAGGCAGTGTCCGCCTGCGGGCTAGCCGCTTGGGCTTGCTTGGGTGTCGCTTCAGTTGCGGCTTTGGTCGCCATTCGCGTCTCTCCTCTTGGGCCTCACGAGCAGGTTTCACGCCAGGGCCCAGACGGGGCCGCGCGATCGCCCGCTATGGTAGCGATCTCATGGGACTTTCCACAACGAAAATAAGTGCTTGCAGCGTGAATTTGAGACGGAGTGCACGATGTGAGGTCAACCCGCCCACGCCCATGCGCAGAAGTTGGCACTCTGCCCCTGCCACAGCCTGCATACGCTGCCTGCGAGGGGGCGCGGACCGGATCGCGTGAGCGATCGCCGGCAGGACGATTAGAAGCGGTACCGTGGTGCCCGGAGCAGGAATCGAACCTGCACGCCCTTGCGGACTAGGGATTTTAAGTCCCTTGCGTCTACCAGTTTCGCCATCCGGGCAGCGCCGCCGAGAGCGTGGCGCGGCTGCCGCGATGCGTCAACCGATACCATAGGGCAGCCGGCTATTGCGCGTCATCCGCAGCGCCAAAAGGTGCGCGGTTGAACTCGGAACAAGGGGCGTGATCGAACCGGGGCAAGGTCGTCACAAACCGCTAGACATTCATGAACCCGATCTCGTTTGACCCGCTGCGCGATCCATTCCAGATGGCGCAGCTGATTGCCCAGGCATCCAGCCGGCCTCCCGGCGCCGTGCTTGAACAGCTCGAGACCGAATTTCACGCGTTCGGAAGCTCCGTCGCAAAGGACTTTCACGCCAGGCAGTTGAGTCCGCACGTCTGGTCCGAAGACCTGGCCCGCTTCTACCGGCAGACCGATGCATTTCTATATGAGTTGGCGGTCTGGAACTGCAACCGGATCAAACGGAGAATGCGCCGCGCAATGCGAAGTCTCGTCGCGGAGCGCCGCAAGTGCGATGGGCCGGCGGCGTCAGCGAACG
>JBAVOG010000205.1:0-2107 GCA_049691875.1 Burkholderiales bacterium
GCCTTGGCCATGCGCGCGACCAGCGCCTGCACGATCACGTTGCTGAGCTCGGCCGGCGTCACGCCGCCCTGCGACTTGCCGATGTTGGCGAGCTGGATGTCAGGCAGGTCGAACGAGATCGTGGCCCCACGCGTTGCAATCTCCGGCGCGTAGATCACCCGCGCATCGCGGATCACGAGTTGATCGACCACGAGCCGGGGCTGCTTTCCGGGCGCTGCGGATTTGTCGCTGCCGGCCCGCCGCGCGACATTTCGCTGGATCACGTCGAAGTTGCTGCCGTTGCGCCCCGATTCGTAGGTGATGACAGGCCCGATCACCACGAGTCGCCGGATCCGCACGACGTCCTTGGCGATGCTTGCCGGATCGACGGCCACGTCGATCGTTCCGGCAGTCACCGACCGTTCGGAGTGGAATCCTGGCGGGTTCCCGATGGCAAGACCCCGGATCGCGCCCGTGCCGTTGGTGGGCGCGAGCTTCACGGATTCCACGACCACCTTGGCGCCGACGATGTCCGGACCGTATGCCTCGATCGCGCGCTTCACGATGAAATCGAGGGACAGATAGAGCCAGATCGCGCCTCCCGCCAGCGCGATGACCACGAGGGCCGCGAGTCCGACGAGAACGTTTCTCATGCCCCGTCAGACGAGAACGCGCCGCAGCCAACCGCCGACATGCGCGATCTCCTCCACGCACATCGAATGCGGCATGCGGTATTCGTGCCACTCCACCGGGTAGCCGAGCTCTTCGAGGAACGCGCGCGAATCGCGCGCTCGCGCGACAGGCACGATCGGGTCGAGGTCGCCGTGCGCCATGAAGATGGGCAGGTCGCGGTGCGCGGCCTGCGACTCGCTTGCGACCGTCCCCACGATCGGGAGGTAGGTCGAGAGCGCCATGATTCCCGCGAGCCGATCCGGATACCGTAGCCCGGTCTGCAGCGCGATCGCTCCGCCTTGCGAGAAACCGGCGAGCACGATTCGATGCGCAGGGATGCCGCGCGAGCGCTCGCGCGCGATCAGTTCCTCGAGCGCGGCCTGCGACGCCCGCACGCCGGCTTCGTCCTCGTGCCGGGCGAGATCGGTCGCCACGATGTCGTACCACGCGCGCATCACCATGCCGTTGTTGATGGTGACGGACATCATGGGCGCGTGCGGGAAAACGAACCGCACCGCGAGTGCGAGATCGAGCTCGTGAACGATCGGCTCGAAGTCGTGTCCGTCCGCGCCGAGCCCGTGCAACCAGATCACGCTCGCCTGGGGGCCTGGTGCCGTCTCGATCTCGAGCGTTTCAAGCATGGAATATTGGCGCGACCGAAGCGCGCAGCGACTCGTCACAAGATCCGGGTCGCGCGGCCCTCATCCGGCAGGTTTCGGACGCTGTGCGGATCTGGGACGAAAGGCCCTGACGACATCCGTATTGGTCTCTACATACGGGCCCCCGATGAGATCGATGCAATAGGGCACCGCGGCAAAGATTCCCTCGACGGTCGCGTTCCCGTCTGCGTCGCGCAGCCCCTCGAGCGTCTCGCGTATCGATTTGGGCTGACCCGGCAGATTGATGATCAGGCACTGCCGGCGAATCACCGCCACCTGCCGCGACAGGATGGCGGTGGGCACGAATTTCAGGCTGATCTGACGCATCTGCTCGCCGAACCCCGGCATTGGCTTGTCCGCCACGGCGAGCGTCGCATCGGGCGTGACGTCGCGCAGTGCAGGGCCCGTGCCGCCCGTCGTGAGGACGAGGTGGCAGCCGACCCGGTCGACCAGATCGACCAGCGTGCTCTCGATCACCGGTCTCTCGTCGGGGATCAGGCGCGTCTCGGTCCGCCACGGTGAGGTGAGCGCACGCTTGAACCACTCTTCCAGCGCGGGAATGCCCTCGTCGCGGTACACGCCCTGCGAGGCGCGATCGCTGATCGAGACCAGTCCAATGAGAAGCTCGTCGTTCATGTCCGGTTGCGCTGCATGGGAAACGAGGCGCGCAACGAGCGCGTGATTCTACCCCGCATCGACCGCGCTCGGCGCGGCGACGAGCCGGCGAATTTCGCGGAACAGCTCTCGATATGCGCGCGGCGGCCGGCTTGCGGCCAGCTCGGCGCGCGCGTTGCGAA
>JBAVOG010000206.1:0-2549 GCA_049691875.1 Burkholderiales bacterium
CGGCAAGGTGAAGGTGATGTGCGAGAAGGACGGGGAGCGCTGGGAAGCGGTGGTCGCGGACCGCGATCTGATCTCCATTCCGCCGGGGGTCTACCGGGGCGAGATCAACATCGGCGAGGAAGATGCGCTGATGTGCGTGATGCTCGGGTCGCCGAAGCCGATCACGCCGACCTACCCGCCCGATCATCCGCTGGCAAAGATCAAGCGTTCGTGACAGCTGCCGACTTCGCCGTCGTGGATTCGCTGCTCGATCCGTATCCGATCGCGCGGGTTGCGACCGCGCGCGGCGGAATGTCCTATCGGCACGCCGGTACGGGCCCGACGAGTCTTGTATATCTGCACGGCATCGGGAGCCAGTCCGGCTCCTGGGTGCAGCAATTCGAAGGCCTCACGGGAGACTTTCGGGCGATCGCCTGGGACGCGCCAGGCTACGGCGATTCGGATCCGATCGAGACGGAATCCCCCGCGGCGAGCGAATACGCTGCGCGGCTGGGCTCATTTCTCGCTGAACTCGGAATCGGTCGCCCGGTCATCGTCGCGAGCTCGCTCGGAGCGTTGATCGCCACGAGCTACGCTGCAACACGGCCCGAGGGAGTTGCGGGACTGGTGTTGCTGAATCCGGCCGGCGGATACGGTCTCGCCGAGCCCAGCACACGCGAAGAAAAGCTCGCGGCGCGCCTGGCACGTCTTGCCCGGCTGGGACCGCGGGGCATGGCGGAGAACCTTCCGGCCGGGATGCTTTCCGAGGGGGCCTCGAAGACCGCCCGAGGAATCGCGTCGTGGAGCCAGGCCAGGATCGATCCGCACGGATATGCTCAGGCGGCCCGCATGCTCGCCCATGGCACGCTAGTAAAAGACGCGGCGCGCTACGACGGGCCGGTGCTGGTGGTTGCGGCGAGCGCCGACACGATCACGCCTGCGCAGGATTGCGAAAGCATCGCCCGCGCGTTTCCACACGCCACGTTCCAACTCCTGGACGGACCGGGGCATCTCTCGTATGTCGAGGCCCCGGAAATCGTGAATGCCCTGATCGCGAAGTTCGCCACAACGTGCACCAAGGGGGGCGAGGCATGAACGCACCGCTCGGCATATCGAAATACAACGTGCCGGGCCTCGAGCGTGGCCTGCGTCTGCTGCAACTCTTCGATCGGTCACGCAAGGTTCTGAGTGCAGCCGACATGGCGCGGATGCTGGAGATCCCGCGGTCGACGGCGTTTCGCCTCGCACAGACCCTTGAGTCCCTCGGTTTTCTCGAGCGCGCGAACGACGCCTACCGGATTGGCCCCGGGGTGCTGCGGCTCGGGTTCGAATACATCGCCTCGCTCGAGTTCACCGAGCTTGCCCGACCGATGATCGAAAGGCTGCGAGACGAGACCGGGTTCTCCGCGCAGCTCGTGATCCGGGACGGGCAGGACGTGGTCATCGTCCTCAAGGCCGCAGCGCAGTCCGCATTCGCGAGCAACGTGAACGTCGGCACGCGCCTGCCGGCGCATGCCACGATCCTCGGCCGCGTATTGCTCACCGGCACGGAGGATCGGGTGCTCGCGGCGCTTTATCCCGGGACAGGCCTGCCGAAAGTATCTTCCAAGTCGCCGCGCACCCTGGCCGAGCTGAAGCACCTCATCAAGGAGGATCGCGCGCGCGGCTACGCGGTGAGCGAGTCTTTTTTCGAGCAGGGTGTCTCGGCCATCGCGGCGCCGGTTCGCGACGAAAGCGGAAGAGTGATCGCGGCGATCAGCGTCACTGCCCAGCGTCCGAGCCTGGAGCCGGGCGAATTGCGTGAGCGGCTCATCAAGCAGGTGGTGCGGGCTGCAGCGGATCTCTCCTTTCAACTCAACTATCGCCCCGCCGAGGCGGCCGCATAAGGCTATCGACATGTCTGAAGTCAGCCAACGAATGACCGTGGGTGACATGGTCGCCCGATTCCTCGAGCATTGCGGCGTGCGGACCGCCTTCGGCGTGATCTCGATACACAACATGCCGATTCTCGACGCCTTCGGCAGGCGGGCTGCTGCGGCCGCCGCACAAGGACAGGCGGTGCCGATCCGGTTCGTCCCCGCCCGGAGCGAGCCGGGTGCCGTGAACATGGCCGACGCCTATGCCCGCGTGTCTGCAGGTCTGGGCGTCGCGGTCACGAGCACCGGAACGGCTGCGGGCAACGCCTGCGGCGCGATGGTCGAGGCCCTTACGGCCGGGACGCCGGTGCTTCACATCACCGGGCAGATCGAGGTGCCGTATCTGGATCGCGATCTCGCCTATATTCACGAAGCCCCCGAGCAGCTCGACATGCTGCACGCGGTGTCCAAGGCGGCTTTCCGCGTACGCAGCCCCGAGACGGCGCTGGGAACCCTGCGCGAGGCAGTGCGCGTCGCGCTCACCGCGCCGACCGGTCCGGTGAGCATCGAGATTCCCATCGACATCCAGGCGACCGAGATCGACGCGCCGCAGTCGCTGGCACCTGCCGAGATCGGCGTGCCTCAACCGCGTCCGGACGAGCTCGATGCGCTTGCAGAGCGGCTTGCGCGCGCGAAGCGGCCGTTGCTGTGGCT
>JBAVOG010000207.1:0-8065 GCA_049691875.1 Burkholderiales bacterium
ATGCGATTGCGCTCGCAAACGCGGGGATATACAAGGGCAGATGGGAAGGGAAGGGTCCCACCCCTTCCCTGGCCCCTTATTCGTTCGGGGATATACAAGGGACATTCGTCCCTTGTTCGTACGCCCGCTCTTGTGTGAAGAAGCACTGCCGCAATTTCGAGATAGATTCTAGTCTTTTGACATCCGGCACCAACTTGCTGAGCGCGAACGACAACGTGCGACCCGCGTCACACGAATTGGAGAAGATTAGAGAAGATTGGAGAAGGTGCGTTTCTCGACGCAGTCGAGAAAGCGATCACAACAGCTTGATCTGGCGGAGAGGGAGGGATTCGAACCCCCGGTCCGGCAAGCCGGACAACAGATTTCGAGTTCGGGCGTGTTTTCCTCGGGATCAAGTAGTTACGACGGCGATCTTCTCCAACTTCGGTCAGCTTGCCGCCTCGAATAGTCAAACTCCACGCGTTGTCGGCACGAATTGGAGAAGGTCGTTCCTACGCGGCCCAGACGCTCAGGGGCGTCTACTCAGCCAGCTTTTCCTTCGCCGCGAATGCGCGCTGCAGTTCCTGGCGCGTCGCGCCCGTAGCAAGAAGCGCTCGGATAATGAGGTCCAGTGACACCGAGGTGTCGCCGGCCTCGATCTTTGCCACGCGCGACTGGCTCGATCCCATGCGCTGCGCAAGATCCATCTGAGACAGTCGATGCCGCTTGCGCGAGCGCTTTACCGCGTTCACCAGAGCGAGCTTTAGTTCCACGAGGAGCGCCTCCTCGTCGCTCATTCCGAGGAAATCCCTCGCATCACCGAGCCTCCAACCGGTTGCCTGCAACTTCCTGCGTTTTCCGCTCTTCATCGCTTCACTTCCACTCTCGCTAGATCGATAGGTACCGCCGCAACCGCGCTCTGGATGCATCGAGCACGCTCTTGGGTGTCCACTGCGTGGTCTTGGCGAACACCTCCAGGATCACGACCGCTTCCGGATCGACAAAGTAAACGATCCGCCACGTCCGGCTCGCGTCCTGAATACGCAACTCGTGGCAGCCCTTCGCGAGGCTCGGCATCGGTCTCGAGTGCGGCATCGCGAGCGCCTCACCCCGCTGGAGCCGTCGTAGCAGAACCCCGGCCTCGATCCGCGCTTCAGCCGAGAACGGCGGGCTCTTGATCTCGCCGTGCAGCCAGACCAGCGGCTTGTCACGCTTCGGCACACGCCCAGTCTATGTCATTTCTGACATCTTTACAAGGCCCAGTAGCCCAACCCGGGTGCGCACGCGCTAGGGGGCATGGACAAGGGGCGGTGAAAGCGGTACGCGACTCCGTCGAGGACGCCGCGGTCCGTGCTCAAAGAGCTCGCGCGGCCACCCAGGCCGAACGATGAGCGACTGGCATGCCAATGCCGAGCCTACCCAACCGCGACCGATGCGCGTGCATCATTCTGGCCGTGTCCCGCGGAATCGAGTTTGCGATCCTCTACAGAATATGGGGCGGATGAGCCGCCGCCCCCCTTCGCGATTGCCGATCATTGCCTCCGGAGACTCGACGCAAAGGCCTCGATACTCTTTTCGTCAGAGCGAAGGAACTCGAGAAAGTCCAACTTCTTGTACTTGCACGTCTCACAGATGCTTAGCAGAACCAGATATTCTCGAATGCCCTTTGCCGTGCTGTTTCCCCCTATCGATTTCCGAAGAGTGGCGAAAGCTTTTACCGCGTGCTCGGCGTTGTTGTTGTTCCATGGCACTCCATCAAAGCTCAAGAATGTAAACAGCTTGTCCTGATTCTTCTGGAATCTGTCCTTTAGCTTGATTGCTGCCCTGCTCTGGAGGGGTGGGGTGGCAAGCTGTCGGTAGAACCGGTCTACGGCCACCCTATGCTTCCTCAAATAATGGCTCTTCAGGCCGAAACGATCCACTGTTTCCACCATCGGCCTGACCAAACCACCAAACGCCTGCGCGAGCCGCTTCAGCTCCTCGTCGTACGGATACTTCAGGGCTTCGTCGTTGATGTCCCGAAGGAGGTGTATCAAGCACTTCTGCAGGGGGCAGCGAACGCCGTCGTAGGCCGCAACCTGGCTTCCAGCGCAGACCATAGAAGAAGTGAAAAGCGGAGGCTGGGCGTTGCTACAGCGGCCAAAACCGTGTCGCAGATTCCTAGTCTGCTTGCGCTCGGCACCAAGTTGTTGAGTGTGAACGACAACGCGCATGGCGCGTCAGGCGAATTGGAGAAGAATTGGAGAAATTGGGGAAGGTGCTTAACCAGAAAGCTGTTGCGGAATCATTCGCAACAGCTTGATCCTGGCGGAGAGGGTGGGATTCGAACCCACGGTACGGTAAACCGTACAACAGATTTCGAGTCTGCCGCATTCGACCACTCTGCCACCTCTCCGGGAGCGCGATTCTATCAGATGGCCCATGCCTTCCGGCCGCTGACGCTCGACGCGGACAATGCGCGAGGCAAGTCACAGCAGAATCCACGTCTGCCGCGAGCGGCCGACGAGTTCGCCCGCCTCGTTCCACAGCGCGCTGCCCGCATGCACCTTGCGCCCCTCGCGGCCGAGCAGCCAGCCCATGATCACGCAGCGCTCGCCCGCGCGCACCGACCGGTCGATCGCGCCCGTCATGCGCCCGAGCACCGCCATCTCCATGCTTTCCATCGCGCCGAAATAGCCGGGGCAGTCGAGGCTCGCCCAGAGGATTTCCCGGCTTACCTCGCCACGCTCGTCACAAAGGGATGGATCGGGAATCCACGGCGCCGCGGCCGGCTCGCCCACGCGCGCTTTGCCAGGGAAGATGCGCAGTCCGTCGCCCGGTGCCCTCCCTGTTCCGCAGACGAAGCACCCTGGCACGATATGCTTTTCGCGCCCGATGTAGCGCTGCGCGAGATCCTCCGCGCGTCCGAAGTCCACCGGATCGGGCAAGTCGAGATCCAGCACGACGCGCTCGGCGCTTGCGATGAGTGCGTCGCCATCCACGAGTTTGCCGTCCCGGATGGTGAGCGGCCTGTCGATCGGCGGTGGCTTGCGTAGCGTCACTGCGACCGGCTCGCCGACCACTCGCGCCAGGCAGCCACAGGTGTAGCCGCCGTTCCCTGATTCGGGCGGACCGCAAAATCGCGCCGCGATGGTGACTTCGGCGGTCATGCGCGAATGGCGCGGATCTCGACGCCCGCCTGCACGAGCGCGGCGCGGATACGCTGCGCGAATTCGAGCGCGCCGGGCTGGTCGCCGTGTATGCAGAGCGTGTCCGCACGCACTGGAACTTCCTTGCCGCTCTGTGCACGGACAATTCCATCGAGCACCATCCGCTTGACCTGCTCGATCGAGAGCTCGACCTCCTCGATCATCGCTCCGGGACGGCCGCGCGGGGTAAGCGAACCGTCGTCCTGATACGAGCGATCTGCAAACACTTCGGCGGCCGCAGTCACCCCGGCCGCTTGCGCCGCTGCCATCAGCTCGCTTCCCGACAACGCGAAAAGCACCAGCGCTGGATCGACGTCCCGCACGGCGGTCGCGATCGCATCCGCGAGCGCACGATCCTTGGCCGCCATGTTGTACAGCGCACCGTGCGCCTTCACGTGACTCAGGCGGCCACCGCATGCGCGCGCAAAGGCGGCCACCGCGCCGACCTGGTACACGATGATGTTGTACACCTCCGCGGGACTGATGTGCATCGCGCGCCGGCCGAACCCCTGCAGATCCGGCAGCGACGGATGCGCGCCGACCGCCACGCCCCTCTCCACCGCCGCCTTCACCGTGCGGTGGATGGTCGCCGGATCGCCGGCGTGAAAACCGCATGCGACGTTGGCGGACGTGACATGATCGAGCAGCGCGACGTCGTCGCCCATGCGCCACGCGCCGTAGCCCTCGCCCATGTCGCAATTGAAATCGATCCGGTGCATCACGTCCTCCGCTGGTACTCGATCGCCTCGCAAATCTGCGCGATCTCGCGCTCCCGGGCGAGATACGCCTGTTGCGCCTCCGCAAGCGTCACCAGCTCGAACGAGAAGCGCTCGAGCGGACGCGTCTGCGCGAGCCGCGGCAGATCGACCGCCGCGATCTGCGCGATCTTGGGGTAGCCGCCGGTCGTCTGCCGGTCGGCCATCAGGATAATCGGATTGCCGTCCGGAGGCACCTGGATCGTCCCGAACGTCACGGCTTCCGAGATCATCTCCGCGGGACGGCGCAACTTGAGCAAGGCGCCGGTCAGTCGATATCCCATCCGGTCGGAGTTGACGCTGATGCCGAATTCCGAACCGAGGAAGAGCTCGCGCGTCTCCTGGGAGAAAAGGTCCCACTGCGGGCCGGCGGTGACACGCACCCGGCGGGCCTTTGCGGGCACCGCCGTGAAGCCGACCGACCAGCGCGGTGCCGCGAAGGCCGATCCTGATTCGGCAAGCGCATGGTCGAGCGTCGGATACCAGCCCGGTGCGTAAGCGGCGATCGGCAACTGGTCTCCCTTCTTCAGTGCACGGCCCGCGACCCCGCCCAGCGCCGCGCGAACGTAGGTGCTGCGGCTCCCCATCACCTTCGGCACCTGGATTCCGCCCCGAACTGCCAGATAGGCACGGCAACCGTGCTCGCCCGCGCGAAACTCGAGAAGAGCGCCCGCGCGCACGAGCACCGGCCGACCTTGCGGGAACGACGCGTCCTTTATTCGTGGCTCAAGATCAGCGCCGCACACCGCCACGAGCGCGGGCTCGCCGAAACGGAGTACCGGGCCCTGCAAGGTGATCTCGAGCGACGCGTCACTCACATCGTTTCCCACGGCGGCATTCGCGAGCCGATAGGCCCACTCGTCCATCACGCCGCCTGCAACGACCCCGAAGCGCTGATACCCGTATCGTCCGAGATCCTGGACGGTCGTCAGGAGGCCCGGCCGGATCACCTCGATGCTCATGCGCGCCTTGCGGCGGCGTCGTGCTGTGCCTGGTACTGCGCGAGCGTGATCGGCACGAAATGCACGGCGTCGCCCGCTCGAAGCAGACAGGGTGGATCCGTCTCCGGCGTAAACACGCGCAACGGCGTGCGCCCGATCAGGTTCCAGCCGCCGGGCGTCTCGAGCGTGTAGACGACGGACTGCCCACCCGCGATCGCAATCGTGCCGAGCGGGATCTTGAGGCGCGGCGTGGCCCGTCGTGGCATGGCCAGGCGCTCGTCCAGCCCGGCGATGTACGGGAAGCCTGGCGCGAATCCCAGCATGTACACCACGTGCGGCGATCGCGAATGGATGGTGATCAGCTCGTCCGGCGTCACCTTGCGTGCTCGCGCGATTTCCTCGAGATCGGGTCCGAAGTCGCCGCCATAGCAGACCGGAATCTCCACCCGGCGCTGTGCCGGCGCCTTGCGCTCCACGCCGGCTTGCAGCACCTGCTCGACGCGCGCCGCGAGCCAGTCGTACGGCAACCCGTTCCCGGCAGGGTCCACGAGCGCCTCGGGGCGATAGTGGATGGCCACCGAAGTGAATGCGGGCACGACATCGAGCACGCCGGGAAGCGGATGATCGACCAGGTATTGCGCCAGGGCACGCGCGCGCAGATTCGTCTCGCGGTCGACCTTCTGGCCGAACTCCACCATCAGGCAGCGGTCGCCCTGGGGTGCGATCCGCCAGGTCGCTTTCGCCATCGCGCCCTCTCCCGCCTCAGGCCGGCACGATTTTCTGCAGACCGCCCATGTAGGGCTGCAACGCGGCGGGCACCGCGATACTGCCATCCGCCTGCTGCTCGTTCTCCAACACGGCGACCAGCGTGCGGCCGACCGCCAGCGCCGACCCGTTCAGGGTGTGGACCGGCTCGGGCTTGCCCTTTTCATTGCGGAAGCGCGCTTGCATGCGGCGCGCCTGGAACGCTTCGAAATTCGAGCACGACGAGATCTCGCGGTAGGTGCCCTGACCCGGCAGCCACACCTCGATATCGTAGGTCTTGGCCGCCGAGAACCCCATGTCGCCCGTGCAGAGCGTCACCACGCGGTAGGGCAGTTCCAGGCGCCGGAGGATCGTTTCAGCGTGGCCGGTGAGATCCTCCAACGCGGCGTAGGACGTCGCCGGATGCGCGATCTGCACCAGCTCCACCTTGTCGAACTGGTGCTGGCGGATCATGCCGCGCGTGTCCTTTCCGTAGGACCCCGCTTCGCTCCGGAAACAGGGCGAGTGACACACGAACCTGAGCGGGAGCTTCTCGAGCGGGACGATCTCGTCGCGCACGAGGTTGGTGACGGGCACTTCGGCGGTCGGAATCAGGAAGAGGTCTCCCGCATCACCGCCATCGCCCTGCCCGCCCGCGGCGCCGCGCGGCACCGCGAAGAGATCCTCCTTGAGTTTTGGCAGCTGGCCAGTGCCGTAGAGGCTCGTCGCGTTGACGAGATACGGCACGTAGACTTCGGTGTACCCGTGCTCGCCGGTGTGCACGTCGAGCATGAACTGGGAAATGGCCCGGTGCAGCCGGGCGATCGCGCCCTGCATCACGACGAAGCGCGGCCCGGCGATCTTGGTGGCCACCTCGAAATCGAGCAGGCCAAGTCTTGCACCCAAATCCACGTGGTCTTTCGGCGCGAATTCGAATTTGCGCGGCTCACCAACGCGGCGGACTTCCGCGTTGTCGTCCGCGGAGCTGCCGACCGGAACGCTCTCGTGCGGAATGTTGGGCACGACTGCCAGAAACTCGTGCAAGCGTTTCTGCGCTTCCTCCGCACGCTTTTCGAGTGTGCCGAGCTCGCTGTTGACCGCGGCGGACTCGTCCATGAGCGCGGCAGTGTCCCCCCCCTTCGACTTGGCCTGCCCGATCTGCTTGGCGAGCGCGTTCCGCCGCGCCTGCAGCTCCTGCGCGCGAGTTTGCAGATCCTTGCGCTCCTGCTCGAGCGACCGGAACGTAGCGACATCGAGCGTGAACGGCCGGTCGCCGAGCCGCTTGGCCACGGCATCCAGGTTCGATCTGAGTTGCTGAAGATCTAGCATCGCTGTCGACTCATTTCTTCTCCGTGCCATGCGGGTCCGGGTCTTCACGACGCCGGGTCACCTGACCTCCTGCGCGCGCGGCGGCGTCCAGGGCGCGCAGGTGGGCGAGCTTCTCCGCGATGCGCGCCTCGAGCCCCCGATCCGTCGGCGCGTACCACTTCACCTGCGGCATGCCATCCGGAAAATAGCGCTCACCGGCCGCGTAGGCCTCGGGCTCGTCGTGCGCATAGCGGTACTCGCGCCCATACCCGAGCTCCTGCATGAGTCGCGTCGGCGCGTTCCGCAGATGGACCGGCACCGGCCGCGACTCGTCGCCCGCAACGAATGCCCGGGCCGCATTATAGGCGACGTACACGGCGTTCGATTTCGCGGCGCACGCCAGGTAGATCACCGCCTGCGCGAGCGCGAGCTCGCCTTCCGGTGAGCCGAGCCGCTCATAGGTCACGCATGCCGCGAGGGAGAGATCGAGCGCGCGCGGGTCGGCAAGCCCGATATCCTCCGTGGCCATGCGCACGATACGGCGACCGAGATAGAGCGCGTCGGCTCCCCCGTCGAGCATGCGCACCAGCCAGTAGAGTGCGGCATCCGGGTCGGAGCCGCGCACCGCCTTGTGCAGGGCCGAGATCTGATCGTAGAACGCCTCGCCCCCCTTGTCGAAGCGCCGCAGATTCCGCGCGAGCGCCCCCTGCACGAACTCGCCGTCGACGGCATGCACGTTCTCCTGGCCTGCGGCGGTCTGCAGGATCTCGAGCAGATTCAGCAGCCGACGCGCATCGCCATCGGCCAGGCCGACGACCCGCTCCCGCGCCTGCGCATCGAACGAGAGTTCCGGTGCCGCGCGCGCAACGGCGCGGTCGAAGAGCGCGCCGAGCTCGTCGGTCGACAGGCTCGAGAGCACGTACACCGCGGCCCGCGAGAGCAATGCGCCGATCACTTCGAAAGACGGATTCTCCGTGGTCGCGCCGACGAACGTGAACAGCCCCTGCTCCACGAACGGCAGAAACGCGTCCTGCTGCGATTTGTTGAAGCGGTGCACCTCGTCGACGAAGACGATCGTCGCGCTGCCTCTTGCGGCGGCGCTCCGCGCGCGATCGACCGCCGCGCGGATTTCCTTGACACCCGCCAGCAC
>JBAVOG010000208.1:0-1501 GCA_049691875.1 Burkholderiales bacterium
TTCCTCCGCTTGTCGCGACGTGTTCCGCGACTTCCGGAGCCAAGGCCTCCGGCGTCGCCGCCTTGATGTACTGCCCGTTCAGCCACGCGAGCTTTTCCGGATTGAACTGCGCAGGCGACCGGCTGACGTGCGCCAGATCGAACCACTCGACGAACTGTTCCCGTGAGAAGATTTCTTCGTCTCCGTGCGACCAGCCGAGTCGCGCGAGAAAATTCGCCAGCGCGTCGGCGAGGTAGCCCTCCTCGCGGTACTGCATCACGCTCACTGCGCCGTGCCGCTTGGAGAGCCGCTCGCCGTCCGCGCCCAGGATCATGGGCACGTGCGCAAACCTCGGCAACGAGGCGCCCAGCGCCTCGTAGATGTTGATCTGCCGGGGCGTGTTGTTCACGTGATCGTCGCCCCGGATCACGTGCGTGATCTGCATGTCCAGATCGTCCACGACCACTCCGAAGTTGTAGGTCGGGACGCCATCGGCACGCAGGATGACCAGGTCGTCGAGCTCGGCGTTCGCGATCTCAATCGGCCCCTTGACGAGATCCGACCAGCCCACGACGCCGTCGTCGGGATTCCGAAACCGGATCACCGGCTGCACGCCCGCCGGCGGTGCTTTGCCACGCGCGTTCTCCGGTCGCCAACGCCCGTCATAGCGCGGCTTCTCGCCGCGCGCGCGTTGGGCCTCGCGCATCGCCTCGAGCTCGTCGCGGGAGGCATAGCACGGGTACGCTCGCCCTGCGCGAACGAGCTGGTCCGCCACGTCGCGATAGCGTGCGATGCGCTGCATCTGACGCATCGGCATACCGTCCGCGGTGTGAAACTCACGGTCGCCATCCAGCTCAAGCCACTCCATGCTGTCCAGAATGGCCTGGACCGACGCCTCCGTCGATCGCTCGAGATCGGTGTCCTCGATGCGCAGAAAGAATTTGCCGCCCTGCCGGCGCGCGTAGGCCCAAGCGAACAGTGCGGTGCGCGCCCCGCCGATGTGCAGATAGCCGGTCGGGCTGGGGGCGAAGCGGGTGCGGATCATGCCGTGGCCTGCAAGGCGTTGCGCGAAAGCGCGGATTCTACGTGAAGCACGCGCCGGTGGCCGCGCTCACGCGCGATCGATGACCCGGCTTACGACCGGCCAGTAGGCTTTGCCATGCCCTACTGCGAGGGCCTCCGACAGCAGCGCGTGCGCATTGCTCGCACCACGCATCTCGAGTCCGGCTTCGCGCGCGAGATCGAGCGCGTACTGCAGGTCCTTCAGCATGTATTCTGTCGAGAACGCCCGTTCGGGAAATGCGCCTGGCAGCATCGCCTTCATCCCGTGATTGCGCAGCGCGAAGCTGTCGGCCGATCCTTTTGCGAGGGTCTCGAACAGCAGCTTTCCGTCCACTCCGCTCCGGCGCGCCGCGGCCAGCGCCTCGGAGAGTGCGACCACGGTTTGGGCAAGCACCATGTTGTTCATGATCTTGACTAGCTGACCGGCCCCCACGCCGCCGCAGTGGGTGATCTCGGAGGC
>JBAVOG010000209.1:0-4268 GCA_049691875.1 Burkholderiales bacterium
CCGACGATGCAGATCGAGCATCCCGGGCTGATCTACTTCATCTACTTCGCGCTCATCATCGCGAACTTCCTCATGTACGGCATGGCGATCGTGCTCGTGAAGCCGTGCGTTCGGCTGTTCAGCCTGCCGCAGGCGCTCCTGATGCCGATGATCCTGCCGATCTGCATGCTCGGCGCGTACGCGGTGAGCTTGAGCTATTTCGACATCTATATCATGCTCGCGGCCGGAGTGGTCGGGTACCTGCTGCGTCGCTTCGGCTTTCCGCTCGCGCCGATGGTGCTCGCGGTGATCCTGGGTCCGGTCGCGGACGAGAACTTCCGCCGCACGCTGGTCGTGCTCAAGGGCGAATCCTGGTGGACGGTGATGGTCGAGCACCCGATCGGCGTGCTGCTGCTGATCGTCGTTCTCTATACTTTTTATGACGGAATATTCCGTCAACGGAGCTGATTCATGAATAGGGAAGCTGGCAGGAAGCGAATGGAAATCGGTCTCGCCGTCGTCGGCTGCGGAACGATCGGGCGCATCCGCAGTGTGCTGGCGCGCGACTATCCCGGCGTCGGGTGGATCGGCCTGTGCGACACCAACGAGCGCCTCGGCCGGAAGCTCGCCGACGATATGCAGGCCGATTTTTTCACGACCGACTATCGCGAGCTCCTGCGCCGCCCGGAAGTGAACGCGACGATCATCGCGACCGACGAGAACGCGCACGTCGGCCCCACGCTCGCCGCGGTCGAGCGCAAGCACGACCTCTTCATCGAGAAGCCGCTCGCCACGGATGCCGGGGAATCGTGGCGGGTGCTGCAGGCAATCCGCGCGAGCGGCGCGGACGCGGTGATCGGCTACACCCAGCGCTTCCGCCGGCGCTTCCTCGCCATCAAGGAGCGCATTCGCACCGGACAGATCGGCGACCTCACAGCGGCGGTGACGCGCGCGTTCATGAACCGCATGGTGCCGATCGCGACCTGCCGGCGCACCGAGGAGCGCCGCCACCTGACGCCGATGGTCGTATCGGGGACCCACAGCCTCGACATGAGCCTGTGGCTGATGGAGGGCTACGAGCCGGTCTCGGTTTATGCCCAGTCGTCCGACAAGACGCTCGCCGAGTGGGGCACGAAGGACGCCACGTTCGGCGTGTTCACGATGTCGAACGGCGCGATCTGGAGCATGAACATCAGCTGGGCGCTCCCGGTCGTGTGGCCGGGTGCGGTGTACGGACTCGAAATCGGCATCGTCGGCACGAAGGGCGTGATCGACGTGGAGGACACGCACCGCGATCTGATACTCGCCTCCGAGCAGGCGCAGGGCGCGGGCTACAGTCCCGACGGGTTCAAGCCCGGATTCGACCGTCACGTCGATTTCCTCACCAGCTACCCGCCCGGCGATCTCTACGACGGTCAGCTCTGGGGGCCGATGCGCGAGGAGACCAATTCCTGGTTCGCGCGCGTGCACACGGGCCAGCGGACGCCGCACGCAACAGCCGAAGAAGGCCACCGCAACCTCGTGCTCACGATGGCAATGGACCTGTCGGCCAAGCGCGGCGTCCCGGTGAAGCTGCCGATCGAGCCCGCGGCGTTCAAGGAGCTCTGAGGATGGCCGGGGCAGCCGCCGCGCGCGAACGCATCGGGTTCATCGGGCTCGGCGTGCTCGGCTCGGCGATCGCGCCGCATCTCGTGGCCGACGGGTACACCGTGATCGGCTGCGACATCGATACCGCCCGGGTCGATGCGCTCGGCATCGCGCGCGCGGACTCACCACGAGCGCTTGCCGCCGAAAGCGATGTGGTGATCCTTTGCCTGCCGACCGTAGACGCGCTCCACGAAGTCGTGGCGGGCGCCGACGGCGTCGACAAGGGCGTTCGCACCGGCCAGATTGTGGTCGAGATCAGCACGTTCCCGGTGCGGGACAAGGAGTGCGCGCGCGATCGTCTGGCGGCAGTTGGCGCCGTTCTGCTCGACTGCCCGGTCAGCGGGAATCGCATCCACGCGCAGCGCAAGGGCCTCACGGCTTTCGGGAGCGGCGACCGTGATGCGTACGATCGGGTCGAGCCCATTCTGCGTGCATTCACGAAGAAGGCGCACTACGTGGGTGAGTTCGGTTGCGGAATGAAGATGAAGCTCATCGGCAACATGCTCAATCTCATCCACAACAGCGCCGCAGCCGAGATCATGGTGCTCGGAATGAAATCGGGGCTCGACCCGAAGGTCATTCACGAGGTGATCAGCGGCTCGGCATCCAGCTCGAGCATGTTCGAAGTGCGCGGGGCGCTGATGGCCCGGAACGACTACCATCACGAAGGCATGAATTTCTCGATTCCCCTCAAGGACGCCCGCATCATTTCGGCGCACGCCGCCGACCTCGCCTGCCCGATTCCGGTCTACCAGGCGGCGTTGCAGCCGTATTACGCGGCGGTCGCGCAAGGGCACCATGACGAGGATGCTGCGGCCGTCTGCGCAGCGATGGAGCTCGCGGCCAACCACGTGCGAAGCACTTAGGTCCACCGCGGCTGGTGCGGCGCGTCAATCGGCGAAAGGTTCAACACTCGGTTAGCATTGATCCTGAACACTCACGCTAAGCTGGAGGAGCAAGCATGGCAAACGTAGGGATGGTGGGACTGGACTGGCAGCAGCGGGTCAACTGGGACCGGCTGCGCAAATACCGCCTGGAGCGGGCGCGCGAGCGGATGAAGGCGCATGGCCTCGGCGCGATGCTCCTGATGTACGACGAGAACTGCCGTTACGTGACGGGCACGCTCACGCCGGGCTGGAACCGGCTCAAGCCGGGATTGCGCTACGCGATGCTCTGCGGCGACGATCCGCCCGTCCTGTTCGAGCAGGGCGACATCGGCTACCAGGTCAAGCGCCACTCGCCCTGGATTCCGCCCGAGAACGTGCGCTACTCGTACGCCTGGATCAAGGGCGCCGCGGGTCCCGCCTCGACCCAGCAGGTCAAGAAGTTCACGAACGCGATCATCCAGGAGATGAAGAAGTCGAACGTCGCGGGCGCGAAGCTCGGCGTCGACTTCATCGACATCAACATGATCCAGGCGTTCAAGGACGCCAAGATCGACTGGGTGGACGGCATGAGCCCGATGATGGAGGCGCGCGCGGTCAAGAACGAGGACGAGCAGGAGTGCCTGCGCATCGTCGGCGCGATCGGCGACGGCGCGCACTGGGAGACAATGAAGTTCCTGCGGCCGGGGATCACCGAGAACCAGGTCACCGCCCGCATCATGGAATATCTCTACTCGATCCCCGGCATGGAGGACGTCGAGGACGTCATCGTGTCGTCGGGTCCGAATACATGGCCGAACTGGCGTAACTTCTCCGACCGGATCATCCAGCCGGGCGAGATCGTTTTCATGGACCTCGCCGCACTCACCTGGAACGGCTACAAGTCCTGCTACTACCGCACCTACTGCGTGGGCAAGGAGCCAAGCCAGGAACAGAAGGACGTGTACGCGACGGCGCTCAAGTGGCTGTACGACTCGATCGACGCGGTCAAGGCTGGTACGACCACCCGCGAGATCGCCTCGAAGTGGCCCTCCGCCAAGGATACGTGGGGCTACGAAGAGGAAGACCAGGCGGCGGCCAACCTGTGGGGCCACGGTCTGGGGCTCGCGCAGTACGACCCGCCCGTCATTTCGCGGATCTGGTCACTCGATCACCCGATCGAGATCAAGCCGGGCATGGTCTTCGCGCTCGAGACGCAGCACGGCAAGCAGTTCCGCTGGGGCGTGCGCATCGAGGAGATGCTGATCGTCCACGACGATCACACCGAGATCATATCGAACTTCCCGGTGCAGCAGATCACCGTGTGCGACCCGATCTCGGGCTACGGCGCGCACGTGAAATGACGGCAGCCTCGGTCCGGTGATGGGCGCGCAATTCCACACGGCGTTGCTCGAGGCCCCGCGACGATTCCAGATCGTCGCGCGGCCGATGCCCGTCGCCGGCACCGGCGAAGTCGTGGTGCGGATCGCTGCCACGGCGGTCTGTCACACCGATCTCGAGATCTTCACCGGCCGCCACCCCGGCGTGCGCTATCCGGTCGTCATGGGCCACGAAGCGACCGGAACGGTGGTTGCGGTGAGCCCGGAAGTGGTCGGAGTCGCGGTCGGCCAGAACGTCCTGATCAATCCCTGCATCGCGTGCGGCAATTGCGACTGCTGCGTCCGCGGCGCCGAGAACCTGTGCCGCAACGCCGGGCTCTTCGGTCGGGAAATCGAGGGCTCTCTCAACCAGTACGTGCGGCTCGACGCACGCTACGTC
>JBAVOG010000210.1:0-12746 GCA_049691875.1 Burkholderiales bacterium
GCGCGCAATGCGGCCGCAAGCGCGGCGTCCGCGCCTGATTCGAATTCCATCGCACCGGGGTCCGAAGCGCTCGGGCTGCGGCCGCAGTAGTCCTGCACTCATGCCCCAGGTCGGGATGGACTCCCGCGCCACGCTCCGCGCTGCGCAGCATGCCGGGGTCCTCAGGCGCATCGCCGCAATGTTGTATGAGGCGCTCGTGATTGCCGCCATCCTGTTCATTGCCGCGCTCCTCTTTCACGGCGCCGCGGTCGAACGGCTCGCCGGCGCATCGCGTGTGATCCTGCAGGTCTACCTCGTCACGGTTCTGGGCGCTTACTTCGTCTGGTTCTGGCAACGTGGACAAACGCTTCCGATGAAAGCCTGGCGCCTTCGGCTAACACTGCGCAACGGCGCCAAAGTCCCGGCCGCGCGTGCGCTGGCACGCTACCTGGTGGCGGCAATCACCATCGGGACGACTTTCGCGGCCGGCCTCTACCTGCGAGAGCATCCCGAATCCCTCGTCGCGTGGTTCGCGCTCGCGCCCGGCGTACTGAGCGTCGGCTGGGCCCTCGCCGACCCAGACAGGCAGTGCTTGTACGACTGGATCGCGGGAACACGACTAGTCGTTGCGGAAAAGCCCCCAGCGCCATAGGGAAGCCTTTGAGATAGGCGCGAGGTGTCCAGATCAGCGGGAAGGAGGGTATCAGGAGGGAACCAGCCGGTTCCCTCCTGATCGTGACCTTCCAACGGTGCCGGACCGCTGCAGAGATCCTTAAGACCGGAAACCTACGCTCCGACTCGTACCCAACTAGCACGTCAGCGTCGCTCTACCCACCACATCAGGGTGATCGCGGTGAGCAGGAAGAGCAGGCTCGGCATGAGGGCACTGACCAACGGCGTAAAGGTCTGCAGAACGCCGAGCGTCGTGCCGACATTGTTGAGGAAGTGGAAGAGCACTCCCAGCATGACACCGGCAAACAGCTTGATGCCGACCCCCCCGGATCGGACTTGAACGTAGGCGAAAGGCAGCGCGAGCAACATCATGATCAACGTGGCAAACGGGTAGACAAGCTTTTGCCAGAGCGCGATCTCCTGGCGGTTGGTACGCTGCTGATTCTCCGACAGCAGGGTTATGTACTGGTAGAGGTTCCACGCCGACATCTTTTCTGGGCGCACGAGCAGCGCGGACAGAATATCCGGCGTCAGCACGGACTTCCAGTCCTGTTCGGCTTGCTTGCTCACCGACGCGGTGTCGCCCTCGAACTTCGTGCGCGTGACGTCGAACAGGCGCCAGAGATTGTTGCCCTGGTAATTCCCGTGATCAGCCTCGCTGAGCGAGACGAGCCTGAGATCGGAGTCGAATTCGAAGATCCGCACGCCGCGCAGCGTGCTGTCCGGCAGGACGTCGCGTATGTTCACGAAGCGCGCATCCGATTTCAACCAGACGCCGCTGCGCAGGCCTGACGAAACGGTGGAGCCCAGGCTCGCCATGCGTAGTTCCTTTGCGGCGCGTTCGGCGGCCGGCGCCGCAAACTCGCCGATTATGACGGTGAGAATCACGAACGCGGATCCGACGCGTGCCAGCATGCGGGCCGCATCACCTGGCGCAAACCCCGAGACACGCATCACCGTGTACTCCGAATTGGCCGCCATCGTCGAAAGGGCTACAAGCGTGCCGATCAGCACCGCAACGGGAAACAGCTCGTAGACGTGGCCCGGCATCGAGAGGACCACGAACGCGAGCGCGTGGCGGAGACGGTATCCGCCCGTTCCGAGCTCGTCGAGCTCGTTGACCATGTCGAAGAACGCGAAGAGCGCCAGAAACGCGATCATCGCGAAGGCGCTCGCGCGGTAGATCTCGCGGGCGAAGTACCTTCTCAAGGTGCTCATTTGCGCCGCCGCATTCCGAACCGCAGCGTCGATCGATGCCAGAACAAGAGCATGGTGAGCGCAAGCATCCCGGCATGCAGAATCCACCAGCCGAGCGCAAAGCTCAGCCTCCCCTGGGCAACCCAGGCCTGCAGTATGTTGAGCAGGTTGCTGTACACGAGGTAAGCCAGCACCGCGAAAACCAGGTTGAGCGACCGGGTCGCGCGCGGATTGACCGACGAGAGCGGAATCGCCAGCAGCGCAAGGTTCAGCGCGACCAGCGGCAGCCCGATTCGTCTCATCAGCTCCGCGCGCCAGGCGCGATTTTCCGGTTCACGCACCAGGTCCAGCGTCGGCACCGAACCGGGCCATTGGTAAGAAGGAGCCCGTCGCTTCGCCTGGATCAGCACCGCATAACGCTTGAACTCCATGACCCTATAGTCGGCGGTCCCGGGCACGCCCTCGTAGCGCCGCCCATCCACGAGCACCGCGTACCGATCACCCTCCTCGGTCGTTTCGATATATCCGCGTCGGCTCACGACCACACCGTCGCGGCCATGCTGGCTTCCGGCGATGAAGACGTTCTCGACGGTCTGCTTTTCCGGGTTCATAGACTCGATGAAGAACACGGCCTTCCCAGATGGCGGCTCGCGGAACACGCCGGGAGAGATGAGCGAGACGTCCTCCTGGCTCTCGAGGCGATTGCGATACTCATCGGCGCGTTCGCTCGCCCAGGGCGAAAGCATGAACACGAGCGCCGCGATCACCACGATGAGCGGCCCCGCGAACTTCATGACCGGCCGGATCCAGTCCATCGGCGACAATCCGGCGCCCGACCAGATCACCATCTCCGAGTCCCGGTAGCTGCGCGACAGGCCCGCGAGCACAGACACGAACAATGTGACCGCAAGCAGCACCGGGATGTAGTTGAGTGCCGTGAATCCGACCAGCCCGAGCACCGCCTCCACCGGGATGCTTCCGCCCGCCGCGCGCCCGAGCAGCCGAATCATCACGGAAGTCGCCGCGAGCCCGAGCAACGCCACGAAGATCGCAATGGCGTAGTTGCTCATTTCGCGCAGGAGAGAGCGCTGATAGATCACGGGATGACTGGCGCGTAGCGCAATGTCACGGACGGCAGGGCGACGGTTGCGGCCACAGAATGTCGTGAAGAGGCGCGCCGCCGCACGGCGTCATGGAGCCGCTTTGACGACTACGAAGCAAAGCGAGGATAATCGCACCGCACTTCGCACTTTACCGGTATCGACTTCGATAAGGAAAGATGGTCGCCGAGTTCTTGTCGCTGACAACGAATGCGCTGATATCGAAAGAATGCCGCGAAAGAATACCGCTCACCGCCCGGAGCCTGGCTTGGAATTTAGCATAAAAGCAGTGGCACCCGAGCGTCTTGCCTCGCTCGCGTCCGATTGTGTCGTCGTCGGCGTCTTCGAGAAGCGCAAGCTCGCACCTGCCGCCGAGGCGCTCGATCGCGCCACGCGGGGGAAATTGCGTGACGTGCTCAAGCGCGGTGACATGGACGGCCGCGCGGGGACCACGCGCCTGCTCTCGGAGGTTCCACACGTCGCGGCCGAGCGCGTGCTGCTCGTCGGTCTGGGGCGTGAAAATGAATTCGGCGCCGGCCAGTACCGCAACGCGGTCAAAGGTGCCATGAATGCGCTGGTCGACACGGGCACGCGCGATGTCCACCTATGTTTCCCCGAGCTGCACGTCGCGGGCAAGGACATGATCTGGAAGGCGCGCCACGCAATCATCGCGGCGGCCGACGCGCTGTACCGGTTTGACGAGATGAAGAGCAAGAAGGCTCCCGCGCGCCAGTTGCGCACGGTCGCACTCGTGCAGCCGGGACGCGGGTCCGCCGGCGACCGCGGACTCGTTCAGGGGCGGGCGATTGCCTCCGGAATGGCGCTGGCGCGTGATCTCGGCAACCTGCCCGCGAACGTCTGTACGCCAGCCTACCTTGCCGAGCAGGCGAACAAGCTCGGCAAGTCGTGGAAGCTCGCAGTCGAGGTCCTGGAACGGCGCGACATGGAGCGGCTCGGCATGGGGTCGCTGCTCTCCGTCGCGCAGGGATCGCGTCAACCCCCCAAGCTGATCGTCGTGCAGTACAGCGGCGCCCCGAAGCGCGAGAAGCCCGTGGTCCTGGTGGGCAAGGGCGTGACGTTCGACACCGGCGGCATTTCGCTGAAGCCGGCCGGCGAAATGGACGAGATGAAGTTCGACATGTGCGGCGCCGCAAGCGTCCTCGGCACCCTGCGCGCCGCTGCGGAGATGAAGCTCCCCTGCAATGTCGTGGGAATCATCCCGGCCACGGAAAACATGCCCGGAGGCGCGGCGACGCGCCCGGGCGACATCGTCACCAGCATGTCGGGCCGCACCGTGGAAGTTCTGAACACGGACGCCGAGGGCCGATTGATCCTCTGTGATGCCCTGACCTACGCCGAGCGCTTCAAGCCACAGGCGGTGATCGACATCGCCACCCTGACAGGCGCCTGCGTGATCGCGCTCGGCAATGTTGCGAGCGGTCTATTCAGCAACCGGGACACGCTCGCCGAAGAGCTGCTCGAGGCGGGGACCGACGCGTGGGATCGGGCATGGCGCATGCCCCTGTGGGACGACTACCAGGAACAGCTCAAGAGCCCGTTTGCGGACATGGCGAATATTGGCGGCCGCCCGGCCGGCAGCGTGACGGCTGCCTGCTTTCTGGCGCGCTTTGCGGAGTCCTACGGGTGGGCGCACCTCGACATCGCCGGCACGGCGTGGCTGTCCGGAAAGAACAAGGGGGCGACGGGTCGTCCGGTCCCGCTGCTGAGCACGTTCCTCATCGGCCGAAGCGGAAAATAGGCTTGACGCGCATCGACTTCTATCACGACGCCACTGACCGGCTTCAGGTCGCATGCCGGCTCGCGGCGAAGGCCGCTCAACAGCAGCTGCGGGTGCTGATCTATGCGCCAGATGCCGAGGTTGCGCGAAATGTCGACCGCATGCTCTGGACCTCGCCGCCGACCGGATTCCTGCCGCACTGCATGGTGCACGATCGACTGGCCGCCGACACGCCGGTGCTGATCGCGGCCGATGCCGACACCACGCCGCATGACGAGGTCCTCGTAAACCTCGGCGACGATCGACCGGCTCACTTCGCGCGATTCCAGCGTCTGGTCGAAATCGTGGGGCGAGACGAGCCAGGGCGGGCCGCGGCCCGGGACCGGTTCCGGTTCTACCGGGAACGCGGGTACGAGATATACACTCACCATCTCGGGAAGCTTTAATCGGTTCAGCGAATGGATCAAACCTTCCTCTGCAATAGGGGGTCAAAGGGGAAGGTATCCCCTTTAGTCCATACATCTCTGTCACATGGCGATCGATGACGACAGCGGCGACCTGCTGGGCCGCGCCGACGAGGTGCTCGGGAAGGCCGACGCACTCCTGGCCCGGCATCGTGCGGCACGGATGCAGCCCCGCCCCGAGCCGCCGCTCGACTTCCCCCTGCTCACGGACGTGGTTTCGCAGGCGCCAACGAGCGTCACACCCGCGCCGCCCGCTGCGCCGGAGCTGGACATCGAAGCGCTCGAGCGTGAGCTGCGGCTGCAGTTGCTGGATCTGATCGGCCCGGAACTCGAGCGGCTGGTCGAAGCGCGCGTGCATGGGCGCATCACCGCCAAGGTCGAGGAGATCATGCAGCGCGCGAGCGCCGAGCTCGAGAGCGAGGTGCGCCGCGCGGTACGCGAAGCGCTCGCGCAGGTCGTCCGCGAAGAGATCGCGCGGCTGAAGGTGCCCTGACCCGCACATCCAATTGCGGTCGCCGCGCGGGGCTTGGGGAAAAACACCCGGCAAACCAGCAGGTTGCCGCGCCGCATCGGCTATAATCCGCGGTTCGCAGCGCCTCCCGTCCCCGTCCTCCCCATGGAACTTCCCAAGAGCTTCGATCCCCGCGCTACCGAAGAGCGCTGGTATCCGGTCTGGGAATCGCGCGGGTATTTCGCTGCCGGGGTGTCGAGCACCGCGCCCGGCTTCTCGATCCAGCTGCCCCCGCCCAACGTCACGGGAACGCTGCACATGGGGCATGCGTTCAACCAGACCATCATGGATGCGCTCACGCGCTACCACCGGATGCGGGGGTTCAATACCCTGTGGCTGCCGGGCACCGACCATGCCGGCATTGCCACGCAGATCGTCGTCGAGCGCAAGCTCGAGACCGAGGGGACGTCGCGCGCGGGCGTGGGCCGCGAGCGCTTCATCGAGAAGGTTTGGTCCTGGCGCGCGGAATCCGGGTGGACCATCACGCGCCAGATGCGCCGACTCGGCGATTCGTGCGACTGGTCGCGCGAGTACTTCACGATGGACGAGAAGCTGTCGAAGGTGGTCACGGAGACCTTCGTGCGGCTGTTCGAGCAGGGCCTGATCTATCGCGGCAAGCGACTGGTCAACTGGGATCCCAAGCTGCGCAGCGCGGTGTCCGATCTGGAGGTGGAAAGCGTCGAAGAGGACGCCAAACTCTGGCACATCCGCTACCCGCGGGTCGACGGCAACGGCGTGGTCGTGGTGGCCACGACGCGCCCCGAGACGATGCTCGGGGACGTCGCGGTCGCGGTCAATCCGCGCGATGACCGGTTCAGTGATCTCGTCGGCAAGCAGGTGGAGCTCCCCCTCACCGGGCGCCGCATTCCGGTGATCGCCGACGAATACGTCGACCCCGAATTCGGCACTGGGTGCGTCAAGATCACCCCGGCCCACGATTTCAACGACTGGCAGATCGGGCACCGCCACATGCTGCCCGCGATCAGCATCCTCACGCTGGACGCAAAGATCAACGAGAACGGACCGGAGGCCTACCGGGGCCTGGACCGCTTCGATGCGCGCAGGCGCGTGCTTGCCGATCTCGAGGCTCAGGGGCTGCTCGAGTCGACGCGCCCGCACAAGATGATGGTCCCGCGCTGCGGCCGCACGAACGAGATCGTCGAGCCGATGCTGACCGACCAGTGGTTCGTCGCGATGTCCGAACCGGCACCCGAAGGCACGCTTCACCCGGGCAAGTCGATCGCGGCCGTCGCGCTGGAGGCCGTCGCGCGCGGCGACACGACTTTCGTCCCCGAGAACTGGACTGGCGTCTACAATCAATGGCTCGAGAACATCCAGGACTGGTGCATCTCGCGACAGCTCTGGTGGGGACATCAGATCCCCGCCTGGCACGGCGAGAGCGGAGAGATTTTCGTCGCGCGCGACGCCGATGCGGCGCACGGCCAGGCGCGCGCGGCGGGATACACCGGCGCGCTCACGCGGGATCCGGACGTCCTCGATACCTGGTTTTCGTCCGCGCTGGTCTGTCACTCGACGCTCGGCTGGCCCGATCCGCAGGGCGACGATGTCCGGGCCTACGAGCTGTATCTGCCTTCGTCGGTGCTCGTCACCGGATTCGACATCATATTCTTTTGGGTCGCCCGGATGATCATGATGACGACCTTCTTCACCGGGCGCGTTCCCTTCCGGCACGTCTACATCCACGGCCTGATTCGCGACGCCGAGGGCAAGAAGATGTCGAAATCGGAGGGAAACACGCTCGACCCCGTCGACATCATCGACGGCGTCGACCTTGCCGAGCTGGTGGCCAAGCGCACGACGGGGCTGCGCAGGCCGGAGGATGCGCCGCGCATCGAGGCCAAGACCCGCCGCGAATTTCCCGACGGAATTCCATCCTTCGGAGCCGACGCGCTGCGCTTCACGATGGCGGCCTATGCGACGCTCGGGCGCAACATCAACTTCGACCTGAAGCGCTGCGAGGGCTACCGGAATTTCTGCAACAAGCTGTGGAACGCCACGCGCTTCGTCCTGATGAACACCGAAGGCAAGGACTGCGGCGTGGACGACTCCTTGCCCATCGAACTCTCGTTCGTCGATCGCTGGATCGTCAGCACGCTGCAGCGGGCCGAGGCCGACGTCGCGCGGGGCTTCGCGGAGTACCGGCTGGACAATGTCGCCAGCGCCGTCTACCGGTTCGTCTGGGACGAGTACTGCGACTGGTACGTCGAGCTCGCGAAAGTCCAACTCCAGGACCCCGATCCGGCGCGGCAGCGCGGAACGCGGCGTACGCTGGTGAGAGTGCTCGAGGCGACGCTGCGCCTCGCGCACCCGCTCATCCCGTTCATCACCGAAGAGCTCTGGCAGAAAGTCGCGCCGCTCGCCGGCAAGGATGGCCCGAGCGTGATGATCGCGAAGTATCCGGAAGCCCAGCCGGAACGAATCGATGCGGCTGCAGAGGAAGACATCGCGCGGCTCAAGCTGCTCACCGACGCTTGCCGGAATCTGCGCGGCGAAATGGGCGTCGCGCAGGGCGAACGTATTCCCCTCTTTGCACAGGGTAGCGCCGCCGAGCTCCAGCGGTACTTTCCCTACATGCGCGTGCTCGCGCGATTGTCCGAGACGCACTGCGTCGCGAAGCTTCCCGATGCGGATGCGCCCGTCGCGATCGCCGGCGAGACGCGACTGATGCTCAAGATCGAGATCGACGTCGCCGCCGAGACGGCACGCGTGGAAAAGGAGCACGGGCGAATCGCGGGCGAGGTCGGCAAGGCGCGCGCGAAGCTCGCCAATGCAAGCTTCGTCGAGCGCGCACCGGCGCCCGTCGTCGCGCAGGAGCGCGAGCGACTGGCGGGGTTCGAGTCCACGCTTGCAAAGCTCGACGAGCAGCTCGCGAAACTGCGCCAGCAGACCACCCAGGCCAAGGCCGAATCCTGACCGAGTCGCCGCACCGCTCGCCAGCCGTCACTCGTCGGCCCGCACCATGATGCAGGCGCTGCGCGCGCTTCGCTCCCGAAACTTCCGGATCTTCTATGCCGGAATGGCGGTCTCGATATTCGGTACCTGGATGCAGACGGTCGGCGCGAGCTGGCTCGTGTACCGCCTGACCGGATCAGCGTTTCTGCTCGGTCTCGTCGCAGCCGCCCAGCAGCTGCCGATGCTTTTTCTGGCACCGATCGCCGGCGTTCTTGCGGATCGTGTCGATCGCCGCAAGCTGCTCATCGTGACCCAGGTGCTCACCCTGCTGCAGGCGGCCACGCTGACGGGGCTGACCTTTGCCGGCGTGGTCACGCCGACCCACGTAGTACTCGTATCGCTGGCGCTCGGCTTCATCAACGCCGTGGAGACTCCGACGCGCCAGGCGTTTCTCCTCGAGATGGTGGATTCGAAGCAGGACCTGCCCAACGCAATCGCGCTGCAGTCCATGATGTTCAACACCGCCCGGCTGGTGGGGCCGACCATGGCGGGGTTCGTCGTCGCGGGATTCGGAGAGGCATGGTGCTTCGCCCTCAACACGGCATCCTATGTCGCGATCCTGGTTGCGTATGCCCGCGTGCGTGTGACTCCGCACGCCGCCGAGCGCACGCCGGCGCGACTTTTCGTCGAGCTCGCGGACGGATTCCGCTGGGTTTTCGGGCTGATGCCCGCGCGACGTCTGATCCTGCTCGTCGCGGCCATCTCGTTCTTCAGCGCGCCCTGGCAGCCGCTCATGCCCATCGTGGCGGCGGAGCGCTTCGGGGGCGATTCGCGCACGTTCGGATTTCTCATCGGCGCGGTGGGCGGAGGCGCGCTGTGCGGCACCCTCTTTCTCGCATTCCGCAGCTCGGTGCGCGGACTCGGCAAGATGATCGCAGGCGCGAGCCTGACGGCCGGCATCGGCCTGACACTGTTTGCGGTGGCGCCCCGCCTCTGGATCGCGCTGGCGATCCTGCCGGTGCTCGGCTTCGGCATCATCGTCGCGGCCGCCTCGACCAACACGATCCTGCAGACGATCGCCGACGAGGACAAGCGCGCGCGCATCATCAGCATCTACGTGATGATTTTCCTCGGCATGAGCCCGATCGGGAACTTCATCGCCGGCGCACTAGCGGAATGGATCGGTGCGCGGTGGACGTTGGTCGCCTACGGATTGCTGCTGACCCTGTCGGCCGGGATGTTCATCCGCGGGTACGCGAACTGGCGTAAGGCCATGCACCCGGTCTACGTGCGGCATGGGGTGATACCCGCCGCCGAAGCCTGACACTGCATACCGCGCGACGCGAAGCGGCGAATCAGCTCGCGCCCCACCCGTATTGCTCGCAGAAGTCCGGCAGGCGCGCGACGATTTCCGCGTGACTGAAAAACCGGTCGGCGCGCGCGAGGCGTGCCGCATCCCGCAGCTCCTGCGCTCCGCCGACGCAGAAGACCGGCAGATTGAGCATGAGATCCACCCTCAGCTCCTGCAGAACGTCGAGCGGATCGAACGCCTGCGATTCCTCGAGATCGAGCAGCAGGAAGCGGTGCTGAAGGATCTCCTCGAAGCCACCGATCGCCTCGAGCGACGTGACGGAATTCATTTCCCACTTTTCAGGAAGCGCGGCACGCAGTTCACCCGCCAGTCGCTGGTCGCGGCTCATCAATATGAAACGCCGCCGCATCCGGGACGCAATTGTCGGATGTGCCGGATGCGCCATGGCCTGGTTCGTTCCCGGCGGCAGCCCGTTTCGCCACGCTACTCGACGATCGCCGCGCCCGGCTACTTGTACGCCTCTGCGGCAAAAGGCACGTTGCGCCCGACCAGCCACTCGAGCATGACGAGCTCTGCGTCGCTATGATTCTGCATCGTCGCATTCGCGATCATGGTCTCGCCGGTTGCGTACACGAAGCGCGGCTCGTCGTGATGTGTCGTCTCGACGATCTCGCGATAGCTGGGGTTTGCGTTGGCGATGATTTCCGAGATGCCATAGCACGTGCAGACGTAGCTGCGCGTCGGCGCGCTCTCGACATAGAGGCCGGTGCCGCGTATGCCCACCGTCGCCGTGCTGGTGACCACCTGCTTGGGCGTCCCGCGCTCGAAAACCGAGAGCACCGCGCCGGTGATGACGCGGAATCCGGTCAGGATGATCGCGCCTGCGGACCCCCCGAGCTCGAGACGAGTGTTCTCGCGCACCAGGAACGCATCCTTATTCGCTACGAACACGAGCTCTGCGCCTCGCCCGGTCACGATCACGTCGCCCGCCTTCAGAGGCATCTTCTCAGTGGCGGTCCGATTGTTCACGAGCACGGTGCCCTTTATGCGGTAGACGCCCGACTCCACCCCGCCCAAAGCAAGGGCCTCCTGTATTACGCGCAACGGCGACAGAGCGGCGGCAGTCGCGGCTGCCAGCGTTCCTTTCAGCATGCTTCGGCGTGTCATCTCGTCCCTTGCCTCCCTTGCTGATCCGTCGCCACGCCGTACCGGCGTATGCTCGACTCGTGCGTCACGCCCGTGCGGTTGCCTCGACGTCCCGACGACGAAGTACCGGCGCGCCACCCTCCATCGCCAGTGTCAGCATCGCGTTCAGTTTTACGCCGCCGGGCACCCGTCGGATGCCCGGCTCGATCGGCTCCGAGAGCTCCGCGCGCCAGCTGCGGATCTCGGCAGCTTCCACGCCACTCACTTCGCCCGGTTGCAGCTGCCATCCGAGCCTGCCGGCCACGGCGTCCGCGAATGCTGCTTTCACGCTCGCGCCCTCGGGCACGGGAGCATGCTCGGACCAGTCCGTCATCGCCAGGCCAAGCGCCTCGAGCAAGCGCGTTCCAAACCGCGGCGAAGCAACTGCAATTGCACGCGCGAATCGCGCGCGCGGAAAATGCAACAGAAAGCTCGACGCGACCACCGCCGAGCGCCCGATCGTCGCCGCCCCGCTGCCGGCGATCTTGCGGCCCGCAAGCCACAGATCCTCCGCATGACGCTCGACCGCCAGCCCGAAGTGCCGATAGGTCGCGATTGCCGGACCGAGCGCCCACTCGTACCATTCCGCGTGCCGGGACGGCGCGGATTCGAGCGGAGCGACGATCGCATAGCTCAGCTGCATCTCGTCCACCCACACCGTGCCGCCGCCGAGCGGCCGGCGCACAACCGGAACGTCGACCAGGCTCGTCAGCTCGCACATGCCCTGGCTCTGGCCCAGGCAGACGTGCGGGGCGACACGCCCCCACACCACCGTCGGAAGCGTATTGTCCGATCGCGCCGCGGCGATCCCGGCGTAGGTCGAGTGAAACGTCCGGGGATCCGTGCAACCCAGATCGAGGCAGCGCGCCGGAATCATGCACCGTCCGCTTCGAAGTATTTCTCGAAGTAGAAGTCGCGTCGATTCAGTGCTTCGAGCGCAGTGGCGCGCTCATGCACGCCCTGCTGGAGAATTGCGGCAAGATGCTCGCCCTGCTCTGCATCCAGGATGTGAATCCGCTGCAGCAGGTTTTCGTCGATGACCAGGAACTGCGCGGCGATACCTTCCGGCGGCTCGAGGTGCAGCAGCCAGGCGCGATTTTCGGGGTCCTCGGGATCCAGCGGAGAGAGGACCACGCTGCCGAGCCAGGCGAGCCGCGCCACCTGATTGAACTGCCGGATATCGAGCTTCTTGCCCTTCTTGTATTTCGCGAGCTCGTTTTTCAGCGCGCCGACGTCGGTGATCCGGATTTCCTTCACAACGCGCATCTTGCCGCGCGATGCTGAACTCCACAAGAGCGGACCCCGTGCGCGGCAGGCCAAGAAGGGCACAATCCCCTCTCTCCCGTGCCGGCAGGCGGGAGAGAGGCGTGTTTCAAGCTCGCTCAGGCCGACGCGCGAATCCGCCTTTCCCGGAAATGGCCGATCAGAACTTGTACGCCCACTGCACGCCGAGCGACCATTCGTACATCTGGATCTCTTCCTGGATGGTGTTGGTGCCGAGGAAAGCATTGAAAAGGCTCGGGCCGGTTACGCTGTTCTGGAATGCGTACATGAAGGCTCCGGTGAGCTCGTTCCGCTTGTCCCAGTTCCAGGTCGCGCCTAGTGTCAAGTGGTTCTGCACGACACCCGGCGCGAGGATGTTGAAGGTCACGTTCTGCGGCTGGATCGGGTTCTG
>JBAVOG010000211.1:0-3293 GCA_049691875.1 Burkholderiales bacterium
GTGCGGCGCCTGTGACCTAATGCACGTTTGAAATTGTTTTGCAAAATTTCACATTGCTGGCCGCGCGCATTGTCTCTGCTCCGTTAACATCGTCGACCCATGGACGAAGAAGTAGACTCCCCCAAACATTTGCGCGAATATCTCGCGCCCTTGCGCCGACGCTGGGGTCAGATCTTGGTCGTCGCGGCCGTGCTTGCTGCAATTGCAGTATCGGTTGCAATGACGCTGCCTCCGGTATATCGGTCTTCCGCGACCATACTCGTGCAAGAGCAGGAAATCCCACCGGATCTCGTGCGCTCCACGGTCAGGAGCTACGCCGACGAGCGAATTCAAGTTATTAGTCAGCAAGTGATGACGCGCGCAGTGTTGCTCGGACTGGTCGAAAAGTACGCGCTCTACGAGAATCATCGAAAGCGGGAGACGACCGAGGACATTCTCGAACGGATGCGCCGGGACATCACCCTCTCGACCGTCGACGCAAGCGTCTCCGATCGCAACACCGGACGCGCCGCCAACTCCACCATCGCATTCCGCATTTCGTACGACGCACCCGATCCCGCGCGCGCACAGAAGGTCGTCAGCGACCTGGTCACGCTCTATCTGGAGGAAAACGTCAAGGCGCGCCAACAGAGCGTCGCTCAGACGAGCGCCTTCCTCACTGAAGAGGCCGATCGCCTGGCGAAGCAGATCCAGCTGATCGAATCGAATTTGGCCGCGTTCAAGCGCCGTAACTCGGGTCGCCTGCCCGAGTCTACGGCAGTCAATATGCAGCTCGCCGAGCGGATGCAATCCGAAATGCTTCGCGTGGACCGCGAGATCAGCATGTTGAAAGATCGCAGGCTCAACCTGGAGGCGCAGCTTCCGTTGATCAAACCCAACATGGAGGCCCCGCCTAGTAACGGAGGAGAACGTAACCTCGCGCCCGAGGATCGCTTACGCGCGTTGCAGGCCCAGTACGCAAACCTGTCTGCCAGGTACGGAGCGGACCATCCGGACATTCGACGCCTGCAACGCGAAATCGCCGCCCTTAAGGCCGAGACGGGGGCTTCGAGTGGCGACGTTGCCGCAGGTACCGCCAAGAAACTCGAAGCGGAGCTCGCTGACCTCAGGAAGCGCTATTCCGAGGATCATCCAGACGTGCAGCGGCTCAAGCGTTCGCTTGCAGCCCTCAAGGCCTCGGAAAGCGCTGAAAAAAGTCTGTCCGAATCGCCCGGGGCGGGTCAGCGGCCAGACAATCCTGCCTATGTCGCGTTGAAGTCGCAACTGGAAAGCACCGAGCGTGAGCTTTCGCAGCTCGCGGCATTGAGGCAAGATCTTCGTGCGAAGCAACGCGTGTACGACACACGATTGCTTCAGATTCCGGAAATCGAGCGCGAGTACCGGGACCTGACTCGCGACTACGACAATGCCCAGGAGCGCTATCGCGAGGTAAAGGGGAAGCAGATGCAGGCCCAAGTCGCGGTCGAACTCGAGAAGGACCGCAAGGCGGAGCGATTCACATTGGGTGAGCCTCCCAACCTCCCGGAAAAGCCGGTAAAGCCAGACCGTCCGCGCATTCTACTTCTCGGTCTCGTCGCCTCGTTGGGAAGCGGGCTCGGACTCGCCTGGTTACGCGAAATGTTCGATCGCTCGGTAAAAGGCCCATTGGAGCTTGCGCGCGTTGCGTCGGTACCGATTTTCACCCCTATCCCTTACATCGAAACCGAACGCGAGCGACGACGGAACCGCTGGCGCGCCTGGTTGATTGCCTGCCTCGTGATCTTGATTGCAACTGCGCTCATGGGGGCACTGCATATTTTCGTGCGACCTCTTCCTGACCTGGCGAGCGGCATATTACGTCGCATGGGAATCTGATAGCCACCCATGGAGAAAATCGCCACCGCGCTGCAACGCAAGCTACGGACTGAAGCGCCAGGGGACAGCCTGTTTGGATCCCTGGACGAACCCCCGCCTGCAGCCAACGCTTCATCATCGGTGCTGGTCCCGGGGCCCATTTCCTACACGCATAGCCGTGTCGTCGAGATTTCTCCGCAGGTGCTGGAGCGGCACCGAGTGGCCGTGGTCGCCAACGAGGGGAGCGCGGATGCGTTCCGGTTGCTGCGTACCCAGCTGCTCATGGAACTCCGCAAGAACAACTGGCAGACGCTCGCCATCACGAGCCCCAACAAGGGCGCAGGAAAGTCCACGGTCTCCCTCAACCTTGCCATCAGTTTCGCGATGGAAGTGGACTGCACCGCGCTGCTCGTGGACGCTGATCTGCGCGATCCGGATCTGCGGCACTTGCTCGAGCTCGAGCCGGGACCGGGACTCGCCGACTACCTGGTGGGCGAAGCGGCGCTAGAGGATCTGCTCATTCATCCTCGAATCGGGAACCTCGCAATCCTGCCCGGCGGAAAGCCGGTTGCTAACACCTCGGAGTTGATGCGTTCGCCGATGATGGCAAGCCTAGTCCGAGAGCTAAGAAACCGGTATCCTGAGCGGTTCATCTTGTTTGATGTGCCTCCGGTGCTCTCCGGGGCGGACACGCTGGCGCTATCCGGTTATATGGACGCGACCATTCTTCTCGTGGAGGAACGCAAGACGGCGCGCGACGACGTCGAGCGCGCGTGCGAGATGCTCCGGAACTCAAACCTGCTCGGAATCGTCCTGAACAAATCGCGCGAGCTCCCCGAGCCTGACCCTATCACCCGTCCGAAGCCGGGGTTCTTCCGCCGCATTTTAGGCCCCGGCGAATAGCGCGCGCCCGTGTACGAAAGCTTCTACGGATTCAAAATCAAGCCGTTTGCGCTGTCCCCGCAAGAGGAGTTCATGTTTCTCTCGCGCCAGCACCGCATGGCGCTCGATCTGCTCGTCTACGGTCTCCGGAACCAGGCGATGTTTTGTGTCGTGACCGGCGACATCGGGACCGGTAAGACGACCCTGATGCGCTATCTCTTGAACCGGAGTGGCTCGGGCAATGCCCCGATCATGATCTCCGGCATGAACGGGTCGTTCACGGAGCTCCTCCAGTGGATCCTTTCGGAGTTCGGCATCGAACATCAGGGATTGGACAGGATCGCTCTACAGCTCGCGCTCTTGAAACAGCTTAAGTGGGTGAACGCGCACAAAAAGCGAATCATTCTCGTCATCGACGAAGCGCAGTCGCTCTCTCTGGACGTTCTTGAAGAACTGCGCTTGTTCGCAAATATGAACGCCGGCAGCACTATGCTCCTACAGACCGTACTCGTGGGCCAGCTAGGGTTGCGAGATGCGTTGCGTCGCCAGGATATGCGGCCGTTTGCTCAGCGGATCGG
>JBAVOG010000212.1:0-8074 GCA_049691875.1 Burkholderiales bacterium
GAAACTTGAACCCGGCGCCGATCTGCGGATCGGCGTAGAGATGATGGATGCCGATCGGCATCGCGAAGATCAGCAGCTGCAGGAACGCGATGCGCCCCATCTTGTCGCTGTAGAGCCGTCCGCCGGCAGCCTGCGGCAACAGCGCGTAGAACGCGATGTAGGCGGGGATCAGCCAGAAGTAGACGATGGCGTGCAAGGTCCAGGAGAACAGCAGCCGGGCGAGACCCGCATCGATCGTGGCCGTCCAGCCGAAGGCATTGGGCAGGATGAGGAAGACGATCTCCGCGCCCACGCCCAGCGACGTCCAGGCCCAGAGCAGCGCACCGGCCGTGGTGGCGAACATCGCGAACGGAACCGGCAGGCCCGGATGATCGCGCTTCCAGCGCGCGAAGTTCGCGACCATCAGCCCGATCCAGATCCACGAGCCGGCGACCGCCGTCAGGATCCCGATGTAGTAGTACGGACTGCCCGACAGCGGAGGATAGAACGTGTAGAGGACCGTTGCCTCCCCTGCCGCCACGGTCGCCATCGCCATCACCGCCCCGACGATCACCAGCCAGAGCGCCACCCATGCGCATCGCATGCCGTGTACCGGCTGGCCGAGCGACACGGCGCAGACGGCATAGCCGAATCCCATGGCGATGAGCGTGGGAAAAACGTAGGCGAGCGTCGTCCCATGCGCCGTGACTGCGCGGTAATACAGTTCCGGGTCGATCCATCGATGCAGGGGGCTGCGCACGAGCATCTGCCACGCGCCGAGCGGAATCGCAACCGCGAAGGCCGCGAACGCGACCCAGAAATGGGCGAGGACGAGGCGGCTACTGCCGTGCACAGGACGCTCGCTGCTGTCCGCCGTACGCGCGGGCGTATTCGAGTCGATCGACGACCCTGACCCGCGCCCACATGTCTTCGTGTCCCACGCTGCAGTACTCGTGGCACGGCATCACGTGCTCGCCCGGCCGGTCGAAGCGCGTCCGCACCTCGGCCACGAATCCGGGCACCACCATGCTGTTCACGTTGGTGCCGGCGATGAGGAACCCGTGCACCACGTCGGGACTCGTGATGCGGATCACGACCGGGGTCTCCGCCGGCACGACGATGCACTGCGGGACGAAGGAATACTGCTGCGCGATCACGCGCACGATCGCCGATCCATCCGGCTGCATCACCGTCCCGAGATTCGCCTCCATGAACTCGCCGGACAGATGGAGGCGGCTGGCGTCGATCGTTTCCACGTTCGAGGGCGGTTGCGCGGCCCAGTGCACGCCGGTGAAGATGATCACGGCGAACACGAAGGCGACGACGCCCGCGACGACGTAGGCCCAGTGTCGCTCGGCCCGGTCGACGGACTCGGCGGGCGGCCCGTTCGCAAGCTCAGCCAACGGTGCCTCGCGGCAGGTAGACGAAGAGGAAGAATGCAATCCAGATCGCGAGCAGCACGGCGACCGCCAGGCCGGCCACCGCCACGGCACCGCGTGGGCCAGCGGCAACTATGGCGTTCAATTCTTCGTCGCCGCACATGACCGCGACGTTCTCGGGACGGAATGCCGCCGAGACGTGGTCCTGCGTGTCTCGTCCCGGTTCAGACTTGTCGGACATAGATCGGGAGATGCTTGCATGCACTCTTGAACATGGAGTCGAAGTACATGTGCGACAGTGGGCCACCCGCCGCGACGGGCAAGCGCGGCTCGATCCCGACACGGTAGGTGAAGCGCGTCTTCCCGGGCGCGATTTCCTCCAGCAGGTAGTCCTCGGCCAGCGCGTGGGCCAGCGGCATGGACGCGCCGGTCAGGTAGAACGAACACCGGCGGTCCGGTTCCCAGCAGAAGAAGTGTTCGAACACCGTGGCCGTAGCCAGCGTGACGGTGCGGGTCGAGCCGACGCCATGCGGTCGCGGGCTCGTCCATTCGACCTTGTGGATGGCATGGAACCACTTGGGCCACGAACTCTCGTCGTCGAAAATCGCGAACACCTTGGCCGGTGTCGCGTCCAGATCGGCCCCATGCTGGAAGCGCATCGGCGCGGTGTCGAAGAACGAGGCATCCACGGGGTGGCAATCGAAGTGCATGGTGCGGCCTCCTGGGATGGTTGAAAAAGCAGCGGGTCGGCAGCGCCGAACAAGTGGTTAATTGCGTGGGGTGGCGGCCAGCGCCGCCAGCACTACCTCGGGCCGGAACGGTACCGAGCGCAGCCGCGCGCCGGTCGCATCGAATACGGCGTTCGCAACGGCCGAGGGCACCACGGACGTGGTCGGCTCACCCGCACCCCACGGAACTTCGTCCGGCCGATCGATAAGATCGATCATGACCTCGGGCACATTGGGAAACGTCAGGATGGGATAACTTCCCCAGTTGAGGCTCGTCACCGCACTGCGGCTGAACGTGAGCTTTTCGAACACGCTGCGGCTCACGGTCTGCACCACGTTGCCTTCGATCTGGTTGCGCAAGCCGTCGGGGTTGATGATCTGCCCGCAGTCATGCACAACGAACACCCGCTCGACCTTGATCCTGCCGGTGGCGCGCTCGACGCTCACATCGGCGACCATGCCCACATACGTGCGCACGAGCTCGTATTTCGTATAGCTCACGCCGCGACCGCGCGCGATGGGACCGTCATCGCGCTTGCGCGCGCCGCGCGGCACCCATTTCGCGAGCTTGCGCAGGCGTTCGAGCAGTGCGAGTCCACGCGGATCCTCGAGATGTCGAACGCGTATTTCGAACGGATCGGCGCCGGTCATCGCCGCGATTTCGTCCAAGAAGCACTCGTTGCCGAACGTTCCCTGCATGCGCGCCGGTGCGCGAATCCACGCCGAAGGCAGCGGCGTGTCGAGCAGCCAGTGCGCGGTCAGCTTGTTGTTCGGCAACGCATACGGAATGCCCAGGCCAGGTTTGTAGATTCCCGACGCGGATGATCCGTATGTCGGCAGTCCGGCGAGCACTGCCCCAAGCAGCGTTGCGCCCGAGCGCGCCATTGGCCGCTCGGGCACGAAGATGTCGGATTCCCATGCGGTGATCCGGCCCTGCGCATCGATGCTGGCACGATAATCGAGCAAGGTTGGCGGATTCTTCGGGTCCCAGCCGTGCTCGTCCTGGCGCATCCACTGCAGCCGGACCGGCCGGCCGATTTCTTTTGCGATGATGGCCGCTTCCGACGAGCAGTCGTCGGAGCCATTGCGGCCATAACAGCCCGCGCCCTCGACGTAGATGCAGCGAACGTTCGCCGGCGCCAGCTCCAGCATGGTCGCGAGTTGCGCGCGCAAGAGATGGCTTGCCTGCGACGGCGTCCACACCGTGAGTCGGCCGTCCTTGAAGTCCGCGACCGCGCACGATGGCCCGATCGAGCCATGCGTGTTGATCGCGAGATCGTAGGTCGCCCGTAGCGTTGTTCCGCCTCGCTTCAGCGCTTCGGTGGTGTCGCCAGCCGATTGCAGCACCTCGTTGCGATCGACCTTCGACTTGCGCACGTATTGGAAGAGCTCCGACTCCTCGGGCAAACCGGCCCAGTCCGACCACTTGGCGACGATCGCAATCGAGGCGCTGATGGCGGCCCACTCGTTGGTCGCAACTACGGCCAGAAAATCGCCCTTGCGTACTGCGCGGACGTAGCCGTCGATCTTGCGGCAGGCTGCGTCGTCGAAGCTTTGCAGCGTCGCATGGACGCCCGCCGGATGCACGACCCGAGCGTGCAGCATGCCCGGCACCTTCACGTCCTGCACGAAGTCGAAAAGGCCGAACACTTTGGCCGGAATGTCGAGCCGCGGCACCGGCTTGCCGACGATCGTATAGTCCTTCGGGGATTTCAGCGGCGCCGCCGGGTTCACCTTGAGTGTCAGCGTACGGGTGCCCACGAGCTCGGCATACGAGACGGACTTGCTGCCGTCACGAAGACCAACAACGCCATCGCGAACGACGAGCTCGGCCTTTGGCGCACCCAATTTGCGTGCCGCCTCGTCGAGCAGGGCTTCGCGCGCGGTGGCCGCCGCGCGCCGGATCTGTACGCCGCCGTCCTGGATGGAGAGACTGGCATACGTCGGCCCCTGGTTGGGCGTCAGTTCAGTGTCGCCTTGGATCGTATGGACGCGAGCAAAGGGCACCGACAGTTCTTCCGCGGTGATCTGCGTGACCGCGGTCAGCACTCCGGTCCCCAACTCCACCTTGCCGGAGTAGAGCGTCACCTTGCCTTCACGGTCGATCGCGAGAAATGCTCCGACGTCGTCGGGATCCACACTCTTGTCGGTGGTCCGATTGGACTGCGCTTGGAGGACCAGTGGCCCAAGCGTGAACGTCACCACGAGCGCGCCGCCCGTTTTCAGGACTGCGCGGCGAGACCATTGCAGTTGCGAATAGAGCATCGAAAGCCCCCGCCCCTTACGTCATTTTTTCCGCTGCGCGCATGACCGCACGAAGGATCCGCACGTGCGTCCCGCACTTGCAGAGATTGCCGGCAAGCGCCTGCCGCACCTGTTCTTCGGTCGGGTGCTTGTTCTTGGCAAGAAAACCCGCGGCCTGCATGATCATGCCGTTGATGCAATAGCCGCATTGCGCCGCCTGCTCGTCGATGAACGCCTGCTGCAACGGGTGCGGCTTCTCGGGCGTGCCGAGTCCTTCCAGCGTAACCACCTCGGCGCCGGCCACCGCCGAGATCGGCATCACGCAGCAGCGCAAGGGCTCACCGTAGTAGTGCACGGTACAGGCACCGCATTGCGCAAGTCCGCACCCGAAGTGAAGTCCATGCAGCCCGAGCTGGTCGCGCAACGCGTACAGCAACGGCATGCTGGGATCGTCGGCGTGCAGGACCTCCGGCTTGCCGTTGACCGTCAGCTTGATCGTGGTGGCCATGGCGACGCTCCGATCAGCGCCAGGTCGCGCGCCAGGAAGAGTTAACCTGGACCCACACGTCGGAGCCCGATTCGATCGGCGACTCCCAGCCGTCGATCCGCAGCACCGGTGTCTCCAGCGTGGTTGCCATGGGGGCCGGCAGACCGTTTGCGGCCAAAACACCGAAGCGTGCGAACGCGGGCGCGGCGACCACGCTTCCGCATGTGATTAAGAACGTTCTGCGGTCGAGCATATGCTCCCTCCAAGTCGATCGCTCGCTTCCGCGCACAGGTCGAAGGCCCTCGCCGTCGAGCGGTTATCGAGATTCAGACGCGCGAGCTCGAAAGCTCGCCGCGCATCGTTGCCGCTACCCACGAAGAACTCGGCGGCATGATCGGCGAAGGCGAGCAGGTGCTTGTTGAGAAGCGCCTCGAAGCCCGCGCGAGCGGCCTCGAGATGAGACGCAGCCTCCGCTTGGTCGCCCCCCGCTCTCGCCACATCGGCGAGACGCCAGGCGACTTCGGGGTCTCCACTTTCGAGCACGGGCGACAACAGCGCGCGAGCCCCGTCGTGATCCCCCTCGTCGAGCAGGATTTCCGAAAGATGCACGCGCGCCTTGACGTAGCAAGGAAGATAGTCGATGGCCTTGCGATACCACCGGGCCGCGCGCTGCGTCTCCGGCTCGGGTACGACTTCACCCCATAGCGCACCGAGCTGAAAGCAGACCCAGGCGAGCGCGAACGGCGACACATCGGGATACTCCCGCAGCGCGCGCAGATACGTGTGTTCCGCTTCGCCGAACTCGCCCACGTCGGCCAGCAGCGCGCCGAGCGGGACCAGTTCGTCCCAGCGCCCTGGTATTGCCGCTCGGGCGCGGCGCGCGCCCAACACCGCAAGCAGATCCTTGCCGGTGGCTTGATCGATGCAAAGCGACAGTCGTTTTGTGTCCCTTGCCGGGGCGCCCCGTTCTGCCGCCCGCGAGAGCGCGTGCCTCGCCTCCGCAAAGCGATGCGTCGCGCATGCGACCTGCCCTGCGATCAGCGCCGCGCGCGCTGATTCCGGTTCCGCGCGCGCAAACGCCTCAACCAGCGTTTCGAGGCGATCGAATGCCGCCAGATCGCCCACGAACTGCGCCCTCAACTGCTCGTGCTCGACGACAATCTCCGCGACTCCTGGTTGCCTCGGCGCGCGCCAGAACCGGAACCAGGATTGCCGGCGCGCGCTTTCCAGGTTGATGGCCGCAATGTCTCCGGCCGTCGCCGGCGCACGTTCTTCCAGCACGTCCGATGCGCAATTCACCTGGGGCAACCGACGAATCGCATAGCGATTACTTCGCCGCACCGAAGCGCGACTTCAGGCTTTCGAGTCCCGTCTTCAAGAGCGTGGTGACCATCACTTTCACCGAAAGCTCGGGCTGGTTGTTGGCGCGGAACTGCGCGCGCCACTCGACGCTGCTGCCGCCAGCTCGTGGCTTGACCTCGAGAACGCCCGTGTAATGCGACACGGGAATGCCGCTGATGTTGCTGTAGCGATAGAGGCGCTTCGCGTTGTCCATCGCGTCGAGCCGCTCGATCATTACCTTGCCGTCGACAGTCTCGATCGTGCGCAATTGTCCCACGCCGGTACCGGTCAGCTTGATATTTGCAATCAGCGGATGCCAGCTCCCACCGAACGCACCGATCAGCGCCCAGACTTTTTCCGCAGACGCGGCCAGGTCGACGCGCTCGGCGACGCTCTGCAGCTCGGTATTCGGTGACGCCAAGTACGGGAACGTCTTGGTCCCCGGCTTGGTCGCCCCTGCGGCCCCGCCCTGCAGGAACTCGCGATCACGATTGACGAGCCACGTGAGCAGGATGTCGATGACGTTGGCGTCGACCGTGCGCCCACCTCCCGTCTCGTAGGGCTTGCCGTTCAGCGTACTGCGCTCGATTTCGAGGTGACTTGCGTCCGTGATCGGCTTGGCGACGTCGAACAGCAGGAAGTCGTCCAGGAAGATACGGGCATTTGCATCGAGCGCAGCCGGAGTCCAGTCCTCCTTGCCGTCGCGCATGTCCCAATTCCTGAGGCTGTCCTTCAACCGCTGCAGGAATAACGGCTGCAGGGCCTCGGGAATGGCGAATGGGGTCTGCTGGTTCCACAGATCGCGCAGGTCGTCCGTCCCGGCCAGCGCGGGATTGTTGAGCCGCATGTTCGTGTGCTCCGGGCGGCCTACCCAGTCGATGCGCGGGACCGAATGGCCGATGAAGCTGCCCGGCCGCTGAATCGGAACCGTTTCGGCGATCACGCCGAACAGCGAACCCTTGTCGGGGTCGAGCACCCGCCGCGTATCGAACTCGACGACAATGCACAGAGCGTTGTCGTGGAGCAGGAGGTTTTGAAACTTGCGCAGCGACTCGAGCAGCCATGCGAGGTAGAACGGGTCCGAGCGCAGGCCTGCGAATACGCGGAAAGTGCCGTCCGGCGTCGCGGCGCCCTTCTCGTCATTCACGACGAATCGCAACGTTTGGCCGCCGGGCAGCGTGCAGGTGCCGCGCTGGAGCGGATTCCCGTCGACCCGGGCCTTCTCGAGGCTATCGAAGTGAAAACTGAAGCGCACTTCGGGGTCCGCCGTGCGGAACTTCGCCGCGTCGCCGAGGCCGGCAACGCTGGCGCGACGCACGACGATCGCGTGATCGATCGCGTTCGAGAATATCGCCTCCTCGCCCGCGAACGGAAACACGTCCATGGCAAGCACCGTGCGGGACGGATTCTCCGGGCTGGTGAACGCAAAAAGGTCGATCAGGTCGGCTGCGGGATCTCCGATCGACCGCGGACCATCCACATGATCTGACATCTTCAGGCTCCGCTCATGGCTTCAGACTGTTCAACCGCGTCGCGCAGTCAGCCGGGCTACTTGGTCCATTGGGACGTCCCCGTCACGGCATTCGGCGGGCCGCCGAAGGGCGTGACCCGCCCGGCCTCCCCGGGAATGGATTTCAGGTACTCGACCAGCGCCCAGCGTTGCTCTTCGGTCAGCCGCGGGCCGATAACGCCGTTGCCCAGAGGACCGTCCTCGAACGAATGCCCGGCGTTCGAATTTCCGCGCAGGCTCGTGTCAACAAGGAAGCCCGTGGTTCCGCTGGTGTCGAGCCCCACCTTCACCGGATCGAACTCGCGTCCGACATAGAACTTCTTGGTGCGCTCCCCGGCCGGGACCAGCATTTCGTAAAGGTTGGGTACCGAGCCGTTGTGCATGAACGGCGGCGTGGCCCACACCC
>JBAVOG010000213.1:0-2731 GCA_049691875.1 Burkholderiales bacterium
GGTTAGCACCGCTCCCCAGGTGTTACGAAGTGCCGCGGCCAGCTCTGTTCCGGAGGACAAGGGGAGCGGAAGGTCACGAACGGGAGGGAACCGCCCGGTTCCCTCCTGCGGAGAAAACCGAAGGATACGAACAGGTGGAAACCGGCTGATTTCCCTCCGTTACCCCCCTTCCCGCTAAGAGCAAACTCGTCGTTGAATGTGCGGCCGAGTCCTCTGTAGCGCGCAGCGTCATGCCGAAGCCGCATGATTTCTTGCGAGAGGACGATGCTGTATTCCCGTAAAGTCTTCCTACCGGGAAGGAGGGTAACGGGAGGGAACCAGGCGGTTCCCTCCTGTTCGTAACCTGCGCCGCGCCCGCTTTTCGCGTGTGGAAACCGACAGGTTTCCGCGAGCGAAAAAAAAGGGCGCCGAAGCGCCCGCCCTCCTCCCAGGCTAATCTGTTCAGTGGTGTGCCCTATCGACAGGGACGGAAAGCCACACTCTTTCACCCTTCATGGGTGAATTCGAATGCGGCGTGTCCTCAAGTCGACTGGGTACGCGCCTCGCCCGTCGCAGGCTTCTCGACTTCGTCGGCAAACTTTTGCCGCGCTTTTCCAGCCTTCACGTCCTCATACCAGAGCTTGTGATGATGCTCCGCCCAGTGCTCGCTCACCTCGCCGTGCCGCATCGCGCGGTAGGCATTCCGAACGCCGATGGTGCCGAGGTAGATGTGCACTGCTGCAAGGGACATCGCGACGTAAGCGGCGACCATGTGAATCATGCTCGCATTCTGCATGACCGAGCGGCCCTGACCGTAGTTCGGGAAGTTGAGGATCAGCCCGGTCAGCACCAGGATCGTGGTGAGGATGATGAGGACTACCCAGAACACGAGCTTCTCGCCGGCGTTGAAGCGCCTGGACGGTGTCTCCTTGCCGCGGAAGTAGCCGAAGATATTGCCGAACCACTTGAAGTCGGCGGCAGTGATCCCGTTGTCCCGGACATATTGGAAGAACATCCAGGGAACCGCGATGATCAGGATCGGCCCGACGAAATTGTGGAGGTTCTTGAACAGGACCGCGAGCCAGGCAAACAGCGTGTACCCGATCACCGGTATCAGCAGATCCTTGCCGAACGACATCACCAGACCCGTCACCGCAAGGATGGTCCAGCAGATCGCCATCAGCCAGTGCGCATACCGGTCGGCCGGGCTGAAGCGCCGGATCATCCGCGCGCCGGGCTTCTCCACGTCGCCCATCGGACCGCGGATGGCATAGAAGATCGCTAACCCCCCGAGCGCGACGGCAACTAGGAGCCCGCCCCAGAAGGCGATCGGCACGCGCGCCTCCCGCCAGGTCTGGCCCCGGCTCTGGACGAGCACGCCGGTCTCGATGCCTTGCACCGTCGTGTAGCCCGGTGCGCCGGAGCGGACATCGCGCCAGACCGGCGCATTGTTCCCCGGTTGGACCATCTCGCGCTGGACCTGAGCGGCAGCTGAATCCGGAGCCGGCGCCTGTTGAGCCAGCGCTGGCGCCCCAGCCGCAAACATCGCGACTGCGGCGAGTACGCCGAAGAACTCTGCGAGCTTGCGCACGTCAACCTCCGATACGAACGTACTCGTTCTGGGACTGGGTCCGCTGCTGAATCTCGCGCTCCCACTTCGCCATGTCGCCGCCGTAATGCGGGCTGTCCCAGGGCTTGGCGTCCGGCTTGCCCTGGTACTTGCCCTGCTTGTACACGGTCACCTGCTGGTTCTCGCCACATCCGGCCAGACCGAATGCAGCGATCGCGGCAATGGCGGCGACGACTACTCCCCGCCCGACCTTCACTTCGTGGCTCCTTGCGGCGCACCGTAGGCCGTCGACCAGCCCCACAGTGCATCGTCGCTGGCGCGGCCACGCTTCAGCACGCGCTGGCGATAGATCTCGGAAATGACGTTGCCGTCGCCCCCAAGCAGCGCCTTGGTCGAGCACATTTCCGCGCAGGCCGGCAGCTTGCCCATGGCGAGCCGGTTTTCGCCGTACTTCTTGAACTCGGCCTCGGTGTTGTCCTTTTCCGGTCCGCCCGCGCAGAACGTGCACTTGTCCATCTTGCCGCGCAGCCCGAAGGCCCCGGCCTGCGGAAACTGCGGCGCGCCGAACGGGCACGCGTAGAAGCAATAGCCGCAGCCGATGCAGAGGTCCTTGTCGTGCAGGACCACACCCTCCTCGGTCCGGTAGAAGCAGTCCACCGGACACACCGCCATGCAGGGCGCATCCGAGCAGTGCATGCACGCCACCGAGATCGATTTCTCCGCGCCGATGACGCCGTCGTTGACGGTCACCACACGGCGGCGGTTCACGCCCCACGGCACGTCATTCGTGCTCTTGCACGCGGTCACGCAACCGTTGCACTCGATGCACCGCTCGGCGTCGCACAGGAATTTCATTCTTGCCATGATCGTCTCCTTATCCTTGTCCTATGCGCGTCAGGCCCTGGCCACCTGGCAAAGCGTGGTCTTGGTCTCCTGCATGTTGGTGACGATGTCGTAGCCGTAGGTGGTGGCCGTGTTAACCGCCTCGCCGCGCACGATCGGCGACGCGCCGTCCGGATAGAAAGCAAGCATGTCGTCGCCCTGCCACCAGCCGGAGAAGTGGAACGGGATGAACACCGTGTCGTTGCCCACCCGCTCGGTCACCAGCGCCTTGACCTTGATGCGGGCGCCGGAAGGCGAGCTTACCCAGACGTACTCGCCGTTGCGAACCCCGCGATCGGC
>JBAVOG010000214.1:0-13049 GCA_049691875.1 Burkholderiales bacterium
GATTCGGACCTTGCGCATCAGACTGTCCACAATCCGCTCCCGCTGACCCGGCGAGGACGCGCTGAGGTCCATGTCGGTCATGCGGACCAGCTTTTCGATGTTGGGCCGACTGATGAGCGTGCGGCTGAGCATGTTGACCATCTGATCGACGTTCGGCTCCACAGCGAGCCCCGACATCAGCGGCCGGAGCAACGATTGCGTGTCGACGTAGACGCGTGCAGACGCTTCATACTGATCGGGTATCCTGAATAGCGCTACCGCACCGACGATTCCCGCGAGCCATGCGACCCCGAGCGCCAGCCAGCGCCGCTGCCAGATGCCTCGCAAGATATCGATTGCCTGGCGAATCAACTCATCCATAAGGAGTACTTAGAGGAGTGCTTAGCGTAAACGACCAACTTGGCGGACAAAGTCGGGAGCCTAGAACCAGCTTTCGGGAATGACGAGAACATCACCCGGCTTCACGTCCACGTTCGCCGATACATCCCCGCGTTTCACGAGATCCCGGAGGCGCACGTTGTAGATCTTGTTTCCCTCGGATGTGCGCAGGATTCGCGCGCTGTTGCCGTCGGCGAAATCGGTAAGGCCGCCTACAGCGATCATCACGTCCAGCATCGTCATGTTCTGCCGGTAGGGGAGACTTTGCGGCCGGGCAGCCTCCCCGACCACGCGAATCTGCTCGCTGTAAGGACCGGTAAAGTTGGTGACGATGACGGTCACCACCGGATCGCGAATATACTTGGCAAGCGCCTTTTCGATGTCACGTGCAAGCGTGGTCGGGTCCTTGCCGAGCGCGGGCAAGTCTTCGACCAGCGGCGTCGTGATGCGACCGTCGGGCCGGACCGGAACGCTCATCGAGAGCTCCGGATTGCGCCAGACGATGATATTCACCGTGTCGAGTGGCCCAACGAGATACCGATAATCGGGTGTGGCTGCGCTCGCTGGCGCAGGCGGAAACTCGGACGTCGCACAACCGCTCAGTCCGACGGTGGTCGCAGTCAAAATTGCAGCACCAACGGTGCCAATGCGGGTGAGCAAACGCGAACCCATGATGCGCCCCCTATTCCTTTTCAGAATCAATAGGTAATATCCTAGACTTAACTTCGATCATCAACAAGGTACATGGTTGGCTAGGAGTCCGGGATTGTAGCTGCCGTCGCGCCTCTGGACCACAGGTCATGCGGTCTGAAGTGGGCGAATTGACCAAATACCCACTATTTGACAATCTTTTACAGTCGATCGGTGACAGACGTACGCCCCACATTGGTTCGCCAATTCTCGCGCTCAACGCCGAAAGGGATCACTGGGCATCCCGCCAAGACGAAAGAACGAGCGAAGGTCGTCGAGGTCGGCGCGGTAGCGACGCGGCAACGCGCGCCGCAGCTGAATGAGATGCCCCTTCAGGCTCCCCGGGATGGGCTTCGGTCGGGTCTGCATGACCGTAAGCAAAGGCGCGATGAATGTTGCGTAGGCGTCCACGTCAGCGGGGAGTTCTTCATTCCCCATCGACTTGAGCTCGTCGAACAGGAACGCCGCCCGCAACGATCGCTCGTAGTCGAGCGAAAACACGTGCGGCTGATGGGCGGCGTTCATGTAGGCTAAAAAAAGCACCGACCTCAGCGATTTGAGCCGCCCGAAATCCGCCAGATATAGCGCGCCTCCGGGTTTGAGGATCCTGGCGATCTCCCGAAAGCAGGCGCGCAAGTGGCCGATGGTCGGAAGATGATGCAAAGCCAACATGCTGATGACGCCGTCCACGGATGCGCTCTCGACGACGTCGAGCTGGGTGATGTCGCCGAGCGAGAACCTCACGTTGGACACATTCTTCTCGCGCGCATACGCTTCGGCGCGCTCGAGCATCTGCGCCGACAGGTCGATGCCGTGGAACGAGATATCCGGATTGAACTGTGCTATCTGGACGAGCTGGGTGGCAGGTCCGCAGCCGAGATCGATGACTTGGGCGCAGCCCTGAAGGACCTCGGTCGCGTGGCCGGAGGGGAACAGATAGGCCGCCGACATGGCGCCATCGATGCGGCCCGCCTCCGAATACGCCTGCACATTTTCGTCGTCGTCCATGATGAGATCAGGCTCCGGCTCGCGCGGCAGCGTGCGCACGCCTACCTACCTGCGCCATGTGCTGGAGCGCATCGCCGATCATCCGATCAAACGGATCGAAGAACTCCTGCCCTGGGCCGTTGCCGACGAGTTGAACGCGGCTAACGACGCTCGGCCCGCCGCCTGACTTACCAAGCCGTTGTCAACCCGGCCTCGGGCGAACGCTTACGCAGCACCTGCAGCACCGCCTCCGCCTGTTGAATCAACCCGTCCACCACGGTCGGTATCCCTAGTTTCAGGATACCCTGTAAGCCGTACCAGGGCCAAGACCAAGGGCAAGGGTGGAGCGGTTCAACCGCTACCTGCGCTACAGCTTCTATGTGGCCAAGCACAAAGCAAAGCGGCCCACTGGGGCCGCCTCGCCATGGTCGTCGCGCCACGCGCGCGCAACGACACAGACTGGTCTCTTCAGGCGACGGTCTTCCCCCTCCTGCGACCCAGCGCGCCGACCGCTAGCAGCGCTACTGCGAAGAGCAGCAAGGTTCCAGGCTCCGGCGCGGCGGTGATCGTGATGTTCGCCGTGATGGTCGTGTCCATTCCTTCCGGGGTCGTGAAGCCCCGGCATCCGGCGGGAAGTCCGATCAGCCCGCAGGCAACCGGGTCCAAGACGCCGAGACCTTCGAGGCCGATCGTGACTGTGTGGACGGTGGTCCCGTCGAAGACAGGAAACTTAAGCGCGGTGAGGTTCGTCAGGAGCACGAAGATGTCGTCGCAGGTGGTGCTCGTCGGGAAGCCACAGGGTGCTGTGTTTAACGTTTCGCCGAACTGGATCTGAAAAGGCAGCGAATTCTGAAAGAGCACTCCCAGCGCGGGATCGACCGCCGTCAGGGTCAGCTCCGACAGAAGTGTGGTGATCTGAAGCCCGTCCTGACAGAGCGTCGGCGCAACTCCGAACGGAGTGCAGTTGATCACCCGGTTGAGGTGAGTGATGTCTACCGTGTCGACCGTCGGGCCGTTCGTGAACACCTGAACGGAGTCCCCGCCGTTCTGCACATGCGCATCGACGTTCAGCCCACTCGGGCTAACGCCTTGCGGCACGCCCCAGCGAATGTCGGTGAACGCAGGAATTCCGCCTACAGGGTTCGCGTTCAGCTCAGTAACCGCTCCGATGCCCCAGGTTGAAGACGAGCCTTGTGCGAATCCATTGGTGAAGGCAGCATCCCATTCGATAACAAACGCCGACGCAGGGAATGCCACCGCCATTGCGACGCCGGCGAACAGCCATGCCGTCAATCTCTTCAGTGGTGCACGCATTGTTACGCTCCTTAGGTGACTGTCGCCAGGGAGCAAAGCCAGATTCGTGCCCATTTAAAAAAAGGTTGCTTATCAGCAGTTTAAGCGACTATTAAAAGATAAGGCATTGAGCGATGTAAACTGACTCGACACAGCGGCCGGCCGCATAACAGGTCTTAGGTCGGCCGCCCGGCAACTTTGCATCCGGCAAGGAAACCCGGCTGATAGCGCCCCGGAGCGATTACTCGGTCAGGATCTAGGGCGTGCTTGAGCGACTCCGCCGCGACCCAGAAAGGCTCCTCGCCGCTCCCCAAGAGGTCCATGACACCGATCCCCGCCCGATATGGTGGATAGCCGTCCGCGATGCAGCGCAGCATGGCAGCTCGGTGGCAAGCTGTTGCTCGTTGGGCCTCCTGCGCGTCGGAAGCATCGAACGCAACCGTGACGATCGCAACTAGCGCGCGCTCGTTGATCATGTTGAGCGTCGTCAGACAATCAAATCCGTGCCGCATGAAGACGTCGTCAAGTGCGGCGCAGAGCCGTCTGAAGTCCATCGCGCGAAATGGAAGCACCGCAGTCAGCCACAGGATCCCGCAACCGTCTGCGGCGGGATCGCAGGTGGTCAGCCCTTGCGGGATCCCGTCCCGCCGGCGCCAGTAGCTCCCTTTAAGGAATGCCGGTGTCGGGCGCCCACCGAGCAGTCCTGCCAGCGACAAAGCTGCCCGGATCTTTGGGGAATATCGTCGAAGAAACCGGGTCCGCTCGACGGCGGGAGCGCATCGCCGCAGCAGCTTGAGCTTGCGCTCGCTCAGTGTAATCACGCGCACACGCGCTCCGGACAGCGCGCGCCGCAGGAGCCGCTCCTGGATCGATACCTGAGCGGACGGACCGTAGAACGCGCCGGTGAGGGTCCATGCGCCGATGCCGTAGTGGCGCCGTAGAGCGCGTCGCACGTGGTCGGGCAGCCGCGCCGCGGAGGGGACCGACTCGCGCGGAAACGATCGCTCTCCCGCGATCGCCCGCAGGTCGTTTGCGACGTGAACGACGCTGTGAAGCACGCGTTGCATCCGGAGCTCCCGCAACGGCGCGATACATCGCTCGAAGTCCTCGTCTTCTGCGAAGAAGCAAAGAAACGGCCGGAAGCTCTCCGGCCGCGGTAACAACCACAGGCCGGCTCGGGTCACGATACCGTAGTTCGATTGCGTGAATAGCCCGTCGATGTACGGGCCCACGCCATAGGGGAACACGTGAGTCGATCTGGATGACGCAAAATGACCGAATCCGGTTCGGACGACCGCCCCGGTTCCCAAAACGACCTCGAGGCCTGATATCGTAAGCAGCCGGTTGCCGTAAGGCGTGTGCCCGAAGCCACGTTCAAGCACATTGCCGATCAAGCTCGAACGAGGGCTGGCTCCAGTGCAGTCCATCCAGAATGGCGCGCCGCTTTGGTCCAGCGCTTCAGCAAGCTGTTCTTGGGTCACGCCCGGCTCGATCACCGCGTATCCGAGTTCGCGGTCGATCTCCAGGCCGTTCATGCGCCCGAGATCCACGATCACCTGGCCCGGGAACACGGCGCAAGCATCACCATATCCCCAGTTCAGCCCCGTGCTTATGGGGTACAGAGGAACGCGATGGCGTCGCGCGACCTGAATGATCGCCACCACTTGGTCGGTGGAGCCCGGTCTCAGCACGGCAGCCGGGCGGCGCGGGTTCGCGGAACTGCTCCGCGCGTACCGGTCCAGCGTTTCCACCTCCACGCTCACATTTTCCGGTGAGAGGCAGCCCGCCCACTCCTCGAGGGCGAATCCGAGGTTTTCGTATTGAATCATCGTGCTCGTGCGAGCGCTCAGGAAACCTAGATCATCATATTATCAAGCTATATCTCATACGAATCACGCGAGCGGAAATATAAGCGAACAGACTGATGTTGGCATGGCGAAGAATGTCGTTGCTCGGTGCGATTTCCCGCCGTGCCGCTTGCCAAAGCGTTACGCGCCGATGTAGGGCTCGCGTTCCGCAACGTCCTCAGGCAACGGCGCCGCCCCGAAGGTTGCATCGCGGCTGCACGATAGGAGACGCTCCATAATAGTATCCATCGTGCGCCTCGCCCTTACTGCACTGCCTGGAATCCTGAAAACTGACGTCGCCCTTGCGTTCCGCAACGTGGTCCGCCAGAGGCGGCGCAGTCTCATCGGTGTGCTCTCGGTAGCATTTGGGGTCGTATGTCTGATCCTGGCGGCTGGGTTCATCGAGTGGGTCTTCTGGGCGATGCGTGAAGGCGTGATCCAGTCCCGGATTGGCCACATCCAGGTCGTTCGACCCGGGTACCTGGAGTCAGGGCAGGCAGATCCCTTTGCGTTTCTGCTTTCGGATTCGGCACCGCAACGCGAGGCGATCGAGCAGTTTCCCGGGGTCAAGGCGATCGCGCCTAGGCTGCTCTTCAACGGCCTCGCGAGTCTGGGCGATTCGACGATCTCGTTCATCGCGGAGGGAGTCAGCCCGGAGCGTGAGGGAGGCCGTAGACATTACGTCCTCATATTGGAAGGCCAAGACTTGGCGGCCGATGACCCAAAGGGCATCACGCTCGGCCAGGGGCTTGCCACCAACCTGGGCGCGAAGATCGGTGACAAGCTGGTGTTGGTCGCGAACACGCGGACCGGCGGTATCAACGCCGTGGAAGTGACGGTCCGCGGCGTCTTCGCGACCGACACCAAGGCGTTCGACGATGCGGCGCTGAGGGTGCCGCTCCCCCTTGCGCAGGAGCTCTTGAGAGTATCGGGCTCACATATGTGGGTGATCCGGCTGGATGACACGGATCGCACCCGGGAAATCCGCAACGCCCTCGAGGCGCGGTTCGGCAAAGACCTGGAATTTGTCCCCTGGTACGGCCTCGCCGACTTCTACAACAAGACGGTCGCGCTCTTCTCGAAGCAGGTCGGCGTGATGCGATTGATCATCGCGTTCATCATCGTGCTCAGCATCCTCAACACCCAAATGATGAGTGTCCTCGAGCGTACTAGCGAGATCGGCACATCGATGGCGCTTGGCGTCACGCGCGCGCAGACGCTGAGGCGATTTCTTCTCGAAAGCCTTGCGATTGGCCTGATCGGCGGTTTGCTGGGTCTCGCGGTGGGCCTGCTCCTCGCATTGCTGATCTCGGCCATCGGGATACCCATGCCACCGCCCCCGGGCATGGCACGAAGCTTTATTGGAGAGATCCGGGTCACGTGGCCGCTCGCGGCCGATGCCATATCGCTTGCGCTCATCACGACGCTCCTAGCCGGCATCTATCCCGCGTGGAAGGCTTCGCGTATGGAGATCGTCGACGCGCTACGACACGCCCACTAGTCGCCATGGCATGGCCGGATACGATCTTCAGCACGCTCTCGCTCGCGCGACGCAACGTGCTGCGCCAGCGGATGCGCACCGCGATGACGCTCGCCGCGATCGTATTCGGGGTCGTGGGGCTCATCCTCTCGGGCGGGTTCGTGCAGGACATCTTCACGCAGCTCGGCGAGGCGCTCATCCATTCGCAGTCAGGGCATCTACAGATCGGTAAGACGGGCTTCTTTACGCTTGGTTCGAGAAAGCCCGACAAGTACGTCATTTCGAATCCCGAACGCATCGAGGAGGTGGTTGCGGCCCGCGTCGAAGCGCGGGACGTGATGGGGCGCTTGAACTTCACGGGGCTGCTGACGAATGGTCGTAGCGATCTCGCCGTCGTTGGCGAGGGGGTGGAGCCGGACCGGGAAGCGCAGTTGGGGAGCTACGCGCTGGTCACTGCCGGGCGTCAACTCACCGGTCGCGATCCGTATGGGATGATGATCGGAAACGGTGTCGCCCAGGCTTTAATCCTCAAGCCTGGTGACCAGGCGTCGCTGGTGGTTACCACGACGGACGGCGCAATGAACACGCTTGAGTTCGACGTGGTTGGCGTGTTTCAGACTTTTTCGAAGGACTACGATGCGCGCGCAGTGCGGATTCCCTTGACCGCTGCGCAGGAGCTGCTCGACATACCCGGCGCGAACGTGTTGGTCGTCTCGCTGAAGAGAACCCCGGACACCGCGCGCGTCCAGCGCCAACTTCAGGTGGAGCTTGCTCGGAAAGGACTCGAGATCAAGCGGTGGGATGAGCTCAACGATTTCTACGCGAAGACCGTGGAGCTGTATGACCGACAGTTCGGGGTATTGCGACTGATTATTCTGGCGATGGTGCTGCTCAGCGTCACCAACACTGTAAACATGACGATATTCGAGCGAACCGGGGAGTTCGGCACGATGCAAGCGCTCGGAAACCGACGCTGGCAGGTCTTCGCGCTCATCGTGATCGAGAATGTCCTGCTCGGCATTGCCGGCGGCCTGATCGGTGTGATGCTCGGCGTGTTGTTGGCGTGGGGCATCTCCGCAATCGGAATTCCGATGCCTCCGCCGCCGAACTCGGACGTCGGTTACACCGCGCAGATTCGCGTGATTCCGTCCCTGGTCTTGACGGCGTTCGGCATTGGGCTCGTCGCGACAGTGGCGGCTTCGATATTGCCTGCACTGCGCGTGGCGCGTCGCAACGTGGTGGATGCGTTGCGAGAGAACGTGTAGCGACAAAGTCGGGCGGCGGCGTGCCTCGACGCCGAGTTCAGCCAGGCAGATTGTTACAGATTGTCAACTCGGCGGATTTTGCACGGCCGTTTGGCATCAAGGAGCGTAGATTCAGCACGTTGACTAGCCACACGCGCACTCGTGAGGAGGAGGCATGGCGTGGTTTGACTCGCTGAACCTCGGCAAGGGTTTTCAGCGCTATTTCGAGGTGGCGCCGGCGCTCACGGACGAACTCAAGAATGAGGTGTTCGGATTGCGCCATCGCGTCTACTGCGAAGAGCTCGGTTTCGAGCCGACTCGCCCGGATCGGCGCGAGCGGGACGAGTACGACTCGCACTCCGTTCACCTGCTGATTCGCAGCGTCGTCGACGAAGCCTATATCGGTTGCGCGCGCTTGGTGTTGGCGCGGCCGGGCGACCCCTACTATCCGCTGCCTTTCGAACGCGCATGCGGGTCGACGCTCGACCTCAACCTGGTGGATCCAACCCGCGTCCCGCGTTCGGCGGTTGCCGAGGTTTCACGGCTCGCGATCGTCAAGACATTTCGCCGGCGCAAGGGCGAAGCGAGCACGGCGGATGCGGTTGCGCAGATGAATTTCGGTACCGAGGATCGGCCTCGCTTTCCGTACATCCAGGTCTGTCTCTATCTGGGTATCATCGCGCTGGCCCGCCGCTTCGATATCGATACACTCTTCCTATTGACGGAACCGCGGCTCGCGACTCACTTCGGCAAGCTTGGTGTCAAATTACGCCCCGTCGGCGCGCCGATCGAACTTCGCGGCACGTGCGTACCGGCGATGATAAGCCTGAGGGAAATCGTGAACGGGCTTCGCTTCTGCGTGCGCCCGCTCTACAAGGCCATCGTGCGCGACATCGACGCGGCCTACCCCAAGCAGCTCACGCTGCATTAGTCACGCTGCATTAGTCGAGTCACGCGCCGGCCAGCGCGTTGGTTCGGGTCGTGCACCTACATTTCGCATCGGGATTTCCGGGCTTTCCTGTCGGGCGATCCCGACAGGGGAATTTCTATCTGGATCAATTGATTGGGGGACGAATTTGGGGTAACTTGTCGGCGCCCGGTGACAGTGTCGCCGAGAGGTTGTCACCCAACCCGCTGATTTGAAACGAACTCATTTGCTGGTATCGATATTGCTACACCTGCGCGGCAGTGGCCAGGTTTCCTGCGCTGCTCGCTTCGAACTTACCGCGCAGGGATTGCCATGCACCTGATGGATGTTCCACTGGAGCAGCTCGCCGGGCTGTGCCAGCGCATCAACTCGAACTCACTCTTCGAAGCACTCATCCTCGCCAGATCGGAAAGCAGCATTCGTGGTGGACGACCTCGCACATCGCAAGTCGCGTTTGCCAGCTCGGTCGCGCGCAATCTGAATGCCACCGTTGCATCCTCGCGAAAAGAACTGAAAGCGGCGGGTGATCTCGTGATGCGGCGGTACGCTTGGCGTGGCTACATGGTCGACGCGCGGACGCTGGACCATCCGGCGCCTGGCGAATCCGAAAGCGCAGCCATTACGCTGATCGCGAATGACGCGGCGGGCGAGACCGTGGGAACGTTGACCCTTGCGCTGGATGGACCACGAGGCCTGAGCGTCGATGACACGTACGGGAGCGAGCTCGATGCCGTGCGTGCCATAGGCCGCCGCGTATGCGAGTTGACCCGGCTCGCGGTGGGGGAGGGTGCCGACTCGAAATCAGTGCTGGCGGCGCTATTCAGCGTCGCGTTCCTGCTGGGCCGCGTCATACATCGGGCGACCGACGTATTCATCGAGGTCAATCCGCGGCACGTGGCGTTCTACGAGCGGGCACTGGGATTCGTCGTCGCTGCCGGTGAGCGAATCTGCGAACGTGTCAAGGCGCCGTCGGTGCTGCTCAGACTCGAGGCCGAAAAGTTGGAAAGGCGCTTGCGGGACTGCGGGTTCAGCGGGCTCGACGATTGGCTTCTCCCCGCCTGAACTCCCTTCGGCGGCGTGCCCTCCTCCGACCTACCTTCAGGCTAAGCGTCGGACCTTTTTACGTCCAGCACAGGCCGGTTGGAAGACCTGGGCCCGCTTTGTCGGCAGTGGCCTGTTTCTCACGAGGAATTTCCGACCGTTCAGGCCTGGTACGAAGATTGCGCCACCCCCAGACATAAACACACGCCGAGCAGCAGCCAGGGCCAGGCACCGTGCCGTTAGCAGGCGGCAGGCCACATTCACGGCAGGGATGGGGCAATATGGCGCGCGCAGTTCGCTGCCTGTTCTTGGCTTTTCTCGCGGTAGGAACGTCACTCGTTTCAACCGGCTCGCGTGCGGGTTACTGGACCCAGATGTTGGTGTTTGGGGACAGTCTCTCCGATTCAGGAAATGCGTCCGCTCTTACGCAGTCTCCGACGCCACCAGTTCCGGGACTTACCTCGTACTATCCGCCGAGCGGGCCAAGTCCGATTCCCGGCGATACCCGTGGGATACCCTACGACTTCAGATTCTCGAATGGCCCGGTTGCGTCGGAATACCTTGCGCAGATGCTCAAGCTGCCGCCCTCCTTGCCCGCTTGGCCCGCGGTGAGCGCGTCGAGCCCGAATTATGCGGTGGGCGGCGCCATGACCGGAACACGGTCGCTCGGCTCCGCGCCCACCAGCGGCAACTACAGCTGGGCAATCGACGATCCGCTTGGTCTACAGGGCCTTTATCCGGCTGTACAGAATACGGGGTTGGACGCGCAGGTCGCGCTGTTCGCCACGCGAGTCGGTACCGCAGCCGTCAGCTTCGATCCGGCGACGACGCTATTCTCGGTCTGGGGCGGCGCAAACGATATCTTTCTGGGAGTCAATCTTGCAGCCAAGGGAGAGATGATCGATTTCGATGGGCTTGTGATCAGCGCGGCCAGCAATGTCGCCAACCGGATTGGCGAGCTTGCCTCACTTGGAGGGACGCATTTCCTTGTGATCAACTTGCCGGATCTCGGGCTGACACCGTTTGCGATCGCGTTGGGCCCGGACGTGCAAGCGGAGCTGACCGATATCTCCGAAGGATTCAACCTGGCGCTGAAATCCGCGCTCGCCTATTTTGACGGGTCGGGACTGGACATCATCGAGTTCGACGCATTTTCGGAGTTCCAGGCGCTCATCGCGAGTGCGGAGGCGCAGGGTTTCATTACCGACGAACCATGCTTCAATGGCGTCGCCTCGCTTCCGACCGTGCTAGAAGGATGCCCAGGATACGTCTTTTTCGACCCGGTGCATCCCACCACCTACTCCCATTCGCTCATTGCCGCGAGTCTTTATCGTGCATTGCCCGAGCCAAGCATCCCGGCTCTCCTCGTTGCCGCGCTATTCGCGATCGCGCCGGTACGTCGCAAACGCAGGCGATTGCCGACTTGAAATTTCGAGAGGGCGCGCGAGCTTCCTAGAAATCGTGCCGCAGCTCGGTGTAGACGCGATCGCGGCTGTCGTAGCGCCCGAAGTAGCCGTCATTCGGGCCGGTGAAGATGTCCACGCCCAAGCCGAGGCGCGTGTTCTGCATGAGGCGCCAGTCGATGCGTGGGCGGATGAGGCCGCCGCCGCCACCGAAGGTCTGGATGTAGAGAATCTGCGGCTCGAATTTCTGGATCTTGGCGGACAGGAACACGCTCGCGCCGAAGTCGCCCGCCTTGATTACCAGAGGATCCTCGCTGCCGCCGAAATAGATGCGCTGGAATGCCTGGACGTTTAACCGGACGTCGTTCTGGAATGGCACGTCGGCGCTGATAATCCAGTCGAGCGTCTCTCGCTCGAGCACGCCTTGAGGCGCGGTGGGCTGCGTCGAGGCATAGTTGCGTGGCCCGGTGTAGACGGCTTCGGCTTTCAGCACGAAGCTGCGGAAGTCCTTGCCCAGCGTGCCGCCCGCCTGCCAGATGCGGTCATAGAGCGGCTGGAAAACCGGGGGCTGACCGGCCTGCGTCGGCAATTGATAGAAGGTCGGCTGGGCACTCGAGCTGCGGTAGTAGAAAGCAGCGAGATCCCAGCCGTCGATGAGCGTGTTCACGCGCAAGCCATAGTTCGAATTCTTGAGCGAGCTGGAGGGGCGGTCCGGATCGAAGAACTGGTTGGCCACGGCCTGCGACGTGGGCGAGCCGAGCGGGAACGGATAAAAGTCGCTACCGGGCTTGCCGATGTTGTCGAAGGCCGGGACCGGGATCCAGATCAGCTCGACGTGCGAGTCGTTCTTGAAGTACTCCGCGCGCACCGCGCCTTGCGGAATGCGGATGATGTCGAAGCTCGGCAGGATGAACTCGCGCTGGTCGCGTGCCGAGACTACGTCGGCGACGAACAGGCCCACGACCTCGCCCCAGACGATATTTTGCGCACCGATCCGGAAGGCCCAGTCGCCGGCGCCGAAGTCGATGTAGTTCTCGCGCCAGAAGAAGTCGAGCCGCTGGTCTTTCTTGACGCCATCCAGGTAGTAGTCGGTCGCGTAGTAGACGGGGTCGATATCGGCTCGGCCTCCGAGCTTCCATTTGTTTCCGCCAATGCGGCCGCCTGCTTCCAGCTGGAAGCGATTCACCGCGCGGGACCAGTGCCCCGTGTTGGGATACGTGTAGGCGAGCTCGAAGTCGTAAAACCCGCTCAGCGCGAATCCGCGGTCGGAAGCGAGTTTCGCGAGCGACGGTTCACTGGCGGATGGCTTCTCCGCGGGCGGCTTTCCGTCCGGTGGCGTGCTGAAGAGCTCTTCGCGAGATTGCGCGAGTGCCCCGTTTGGCACCCACTCGGAGGCTGCCGTGGGTGCTTCCCCGCTTTTCTGTGACGTGTAGGTAGGTGCGGACGTGGTCAGCGCGTCATCATAGGCAATCGTGCCCGCCGCATGGACGGCGGTCAAGGTGGTCGCCGCAAGGAACGCGCCGATTGCGGAGAGCGCTGGACAATTGTCGATCTTCATTGTGTGCCTCGTCTTACGCAGCCCGAACCTCAGGCCCGCTTCTCCCGCTTGCGCCGCTCGTTTACCACCACCCATTTTTCGTCGGGAGAGCGGATGCCAAGCAGGCCAATCTGGCCGTCCTCGATACGCACCAGTCGATCCGCCTTGGCCATGACCTTCTTGTCGTGCGTGGAAAAGATGAAGGTCGTACCGAATTCCCG
>JBAVOG010000215.1:0-7548 GCA_049691875.1 Burkholderiales bacterium
CCATCCAACACGTTTGCGGGACAACCGGGTCGAGAGTGCGAGATTGGCCGACTTGATCCAGCTGCTGATCGCAGGAGTATCCATCGGCGCGATTTACGCAATGATTGCGCTCGGATTCGTTCTCCTCTGGCAGACCTCGAACACGATCAACTTCGCCCAGGGCGAGTTCGTGGTCCTGCCCGCATTCCTGATGATGTTCTTCTACCTGACCCTGAAGTGGTCGTTCGCGCTCGCCTTCATCGCGACAATAGTCGTCTCCACCTTCGCCCTCGGCTGGGTGGTTCGCAAAGTCCTCATCACCCGCCTGCTCGAGCAGGGGCTTCTTCCGCTGATCATCGCGACGATCGGCCTGGCGCTCTTCATCCGCTATTCCCTGCAAGTGTTCTGGACGCCGCTGGGACTCTATTTCCCGCCCGTGTTTCCGAGGTTCACCATCCAGCTGGGACCGGTATCACTTCCCATGGAGGAATTGCTGAACCTCGTCACCGCGGGCCTGATCATTCTCGCCGTGCACCTGTTCATCACCCGGACCAAGACCGGCTGGGGAATGCAGGCGATCGCCCAGAACCGTTCCCTGGCAGCGGTGCTGGGGATCGACGTGTATAAGCTCGTTACGCTGACCTTCGTCCTGAATGCCGCGCTCGCAGCCGTGGCCGCGATCCTCATCGCGCCAACCTACGGCGTGAAATACGATATTGGCATCAGCCTCGGACTAAAGGCGTTCTATGCTGCGATCATCGGCGGCTTCAATCAGATCAAGGGCGCGCTTCTCGGCGGCCTGCTGGTGGGCATCGTCGAAACGTTGTCATCCGCCTACATCTCGAACGAGTTCCGCGACGGCTATGCCCTGATCATCCTGATCATCGTCCTGATGCTCAAGCCCGAGGGGCTCTGGGGCAAGAAGGAGGAATGGGCATGACCGCCGTACGCTCCTCGATCCGGCGGCTGCTGCCGCTTCTCGTTCTCTGCGCCCTGCTCCTCCTGCCGCTGGGACTCGAGCAATACAAGCTGTTCGTCGGCTGCGTCGTCCTCATTTACGTCATTGCAGCCATCGGTCTGAATCTCACGCTGGGGTACGCAGGCCAGATTTCGCTCGCGCAGGCCGCGTTCCTGGCGTTCGGTGCGTATTCCGTGGCCATTCTGCAACCCCGCGGGGTGCCGTTCGAGCTCTGCGCGCTCATCGGCACAGCGATTTCTTTTCTCTTCGGGCTTCTCATCGGGTTTCCGGCGCTCAGAGTGAAGCACCACTATCTGGCGATGGTGACGATCGGATTCACCGTCATCGTCTTCCTGGCATTGCGAAATTTCGAGCCGCTCACCGGCGGCTCGTTCGGGATCTCCGGGATCGAGCGCCCCAACTGGGGTTTCGTCTCGTTCGACTCGGACCGCGCGTACTACGCTTACACGCTGCTCTGGGCAGTGCCTGTCCTGGCTTCCGCCTACTGGATCAAGAGCTCGCGCTGGGGTCGGGCCTTCAGGTCCATCCGCGAAAACGAGATGCGGGCCGAGACGCTCGGCGTCAGCTTGCGCAACTACAAGCTGATGGCATTCGCGATCGGTGCGGGATACGCGGGCATCGCCGGCGCCCTTTTCGCTCCGCTGCTCGGATACATCGATCCCCCGGCCTTCAATATCGACCGCTCGATCCAGTTCCTGCTGATCGTGGTGATCGGCGGTCTCGGGCGCTACGAGGGGCCCATCATCGGCTCCATCGTCGTGGTGGTCCTGCCCGAACTGCTCCGCGCGTCGCAGAGCTTTTATCTGATCATCTTCTCCGTCTGCATCATGCTGATGATGCTCTTCATGCCCAAGGGTCTGATCGGGCTCTGGGACCTGTTCACGCAGAAATTCCGCTCGCCTGCCATGGGCACCAAGGCCGACGCGGCCGCGGCGGAGTGATGGACGGGACATGAGCGACACGCCCTTGCTGGAAGTCGAAAACCTCTGCAAGCGGTTCTTCGAGCTGCCCGCGCTCGATCGTGTGAATCTTCGGGTCAAGCCCGGTGAGCTGCTCGGCGTCATCGGTCCCAACGGGTCAGGGAAGACGACCCTTTTCAACTGCATCTCCGGCGTTCTCCACAGCGACGCGGGAAGCGTCCGGTTCAGGGGCGAGGACATAACGAACCACTCTGCCGACTCGGTCTTCTCGCGCGGCATTGCGCGGACTTTTCAGCTTATCCAGGTCTTTCCGGAGATGACGGTTCTGGAGAACATGCTGATGGCGGCGCAGGAGCGCGACGGCACGCTCATCGGCCGCCTGCTGAAGCGGGAACACGAGGAGGTGAAGCAGCGGGCACGTGAGCTGCTGGACTACCTGGGCATCGATTTCCTGCGCGAGAACCTGGCTTCTAATCTATCCTACGGCCAGCAGAAGCTGCTCGATTTCGGCATGGCTCTGATGTCGAGACCCGAGGTCATCCTGCTGGACGAACCCCTGGCCGGGGTCAATCCGACGATGATCCAGTCGCTCGTCCATCACATCGAGGATCTCAACTCCCGGGGCCATACCTTTGTCGTGATCGAACACAACATGGAAATCATGATGTCGCTGTGCCGGCGGATCGTAGTTCTCAGCCAGGGCCAGCAAATTGCGGAAGGAACCCCGGAGGAAGTCGCCGAGAATCCGCTGGTCCTGGACGCCTACTTCGGACGGAATTGACAAGTGTTGCTTGAAATGAGCGACATCCACGCGGGATACGGGAAGATCGAGATTCTGCGCGGCATATCGCTGAACGTCGAAACCGGTCGAGTGGTTTCGATCATCGGCCCGAACGGGGCCGGCAAGTCCACCATGTTCAAGGCGCTGTTCGGTCTGCTCCGCGTGACTGAAGGCAGTGTGACGTTCGAAGGACGCGACGTCACGAACCTGCCGCCGCGGGATCTGCTGGCCGCGGGAATCGCTCTCGTCCCCCAGGGCCGGAACGTGTTCCCGTTGATGAGCGTGGATCAGAACCTGCGGCTGGGTGCGTACATCCGCAAGAACGATCAACAGCTTGATGCGGATATCGCCCGCGTCTACGAAACCTTTCCCATGCTCCAGGACGCGCGCTCCAAACGAGCTGCCGACCTCTCCGGCGGCCAGCAGCAAATGCTGGAGATGGGCCGTGCGATGCTGCTGAGGCCGAAACTCCTGCTGCTCGACGAACCGACGCTCGGCCTTGCGCCGATCGTATTCAAGGAGATCTTCCGGATGATCGAACGCCTGCGGGAACAGGGGCAGACCATCCTCATGGTCGAACAGAACGCGGCGCAGGCCCTCGAGATCTCCGACTATGCCTACGTCCTCGAACTGGGCCGCAACAAGTTCGAAGGGACCGGCGCGGAAATTCGTACGGATGAAAGAATTCGACGCCTTTATCTTGGCCGGTGACTGATCAACACTGGGACTCGCCGTGCGCTCGAGGGGACTTACAAGAGGCTTGCCCCTTGTTCCGATCGGGGGCTATACACGGTGAGTTCTCCCCTGGTTCGTGCAACCGTGGCTTTTCCCGCAAGATCGAAGTCGCAGCCTTCGGCATTCATTACTAGCTCAGAGACGGAGTAAACATGACCAAACGCAAAGGCGCGGCGCTCATCGCCGAGTTCCTGGTGAAGGAAAAGATTCCCTACGTGTTCGGGATCTGCGGGCACGGAAACGTGGGGCTGCTCGACGAGCTGTACAACGTGGCCGACAAGGTGAAGTACGTCTCGCCGCGTCACGAGCAGGTCGCCGGACACATGGCCGACGGTTACTTCCGCGTCAAGCACGAAGCGGTTGCGACGCTCACGTCGACCGGGCCGGGATCGGCGAACATCATCATGGCGCTCGCGGTTGCGCAGACCGATTCGTCGGCGCTCCTCGCGATCTCGGCCAACGTGCCGACCTCGCAGTTCAATCGGGCCCCCTTCCAGGAACTCAATCGCCACTACCAGGCCGACTATCCGAACGTGGTGCGGCCGGTCGTGAAGCGCAGCTTCCAGCCGACGCGCGTCGAGATGCTGCCACTCATGCTGCGCCAGGCGGCAACGACCATGACGAGCGGCCGCCCCGGGCCGGTCAACGTCGACGTGCCGTTCAATCTCTTCCAGGAAGAAGCGGACGTCGCGCTCGAGGCGCCTTGGCACGGGATGAATCTGCGCCGCAGCGGCGCGTCGCAGGAGGACGTGAACAAGGCGCTCGACCTGCTGCTTGCGGCAAAGCGGCCCGCCCTCTTCATCGGCCACGGCGTCACGCTCTCGGAAGCGTCTGCCGAGCTCACCGCGCTCGCGAAGCGCCTGAACATCCCGGTGATCAGTTCGCCAAACGGCATGGGCTGTCTCAACATGGACGACCCTCTGTCGCTCGGCTTCATCGGCCGCAACGGCGCGTACCCCGCAAACCAGGCCGGGCGCCACGCCGACCTCGTCCTCGCGATCGGCGCGCGCTTCGACGACCGCTCGTCGTCATCGTGGATCCCCGGATACTCGTGGAACTTCCCGCACACCAGGCTCATCCACGTCGACGTCGATCACGCCGAGCTCGGGCGCAACTACCCGCCCGACCTCGGTATCCTCGCCGACGCAAAGGCATTTCTCGAGCAGCTCCTCGCCGCCCTCTCCAACCGGAGGCTCGACGGCACGCAGCGCCTCGCCGAGTGGCAGGCGCAGATCGCGGGCTGGAAGAAGGAGTGGGATGCCTTCACCCGACCTAACTTCGACATCCACGCCTCGCCGCTGCGGCCCGAGCGCGTTGTGGCCGACTGTCGCGCGGTGCTGCCCGACGATGCGATCATCTCCCTCGACTCCGGTGTTCACCACAACTGGTACATGCAGTTCTGGAACGCCCGCCGCCCGCAGACGATGCTCAACACCTGGGGCTACTCCGGCATGGGGTTCGGGCCGTCCGCGATTCTCGGTGCGAAGCTTGCCGCCCCCGATCGGCCGTGCGTGGCCATCTGCGGCGACGGCGGCTTCACCATGGTGCCGCACGTTCTGTGCACCGCGGTCGAGTACAACATCCCGGCGGTGTGGGTGGTGTGGAACAATTTCTCCTGGGCCGCGATCCGCGACATCCAGTACGGCCTCTTCAAGGGTCGCGAGATCGGCACCGGATTCTACGAAGGCCCCGAGGGTAAGCCCTACAACCCGGACTTCGCCGCATGGGCGCGCGCCGCCGGCGTGGAGGGCATGACAGTCACCAAGTCGCAGGACTTCAAGGGCGCACTCGAGCATGCGGTGAAGCTTGGCAAGCCGTGCCTGATCGACGTGCACGTCGATCAGAACATCCGGCCGCCCTCGACCGGCACCTGGCAGTTGCCGCCGATCCCGTACACGGAACCCGTCTTCGGCAAAGCCGCACCCTTCACGGAGAAATAACCATGGCCCAAAAGCAGAAACCGAAGCGCGCTTCGTCCAACCGAAAATCCTCGATTCGAAACATCGCCGAGGTCGACTGGGAGGATCTTGCCGGTCATTTCGGCGGGGCGTACTCGAAGTTCCTCGTGCACCCCGGCACCACCGGCGCGCAGCACGTTGACTACCGCATTTCCTGCTACCAGCCCCGGGCCTACGTCGAGTTGCACGCGCACAAGATCCAGGAGCAGATCTATCACGTGCTCGAGGGCGAAGGGATGATGCAGGTCGGCGCGAAGCGTCAGGTCGTGCGCCGCCACGACGTCATCTTCATCACCCCCGGTGTCAAGCACGCGATCTACAACACCGGAATCACCGACCTCATCTTCATCGTCGTCACCACGCCCCCGCGGGACGAGTGAAGTGAAGGGCGCGTAGCAGACTTTGGAGCGCACGTGGCCGACCCGACGATTGCCGTCTTCACCAAGAACCGGACGAACCCCGCCTACGAGGGCGCCAGGCTCGGGGCCGACCGCGTCGCCGCTGCCCACGGAATCCGTACGGTCCACTACGTTCCCGAGACGCCTGATGACGTTGCGCAGCAGATCGAACTGATCGGTCGCGCCATCACGGATCGACCGAGCGCGATCGTATTCGTGCCGGTTCACGAAACTGCGGTGAACAAGGCGATTCTCCAGATCAACGCTGCGGGCATCCCGCTCATCAATCTCATCGTGGCCACCACCGCGGGTGAGCGCGTCACCTTCGTCGGTTCCGACGATGCCGCGCTCGCGACTTCGATCACGCGCCACCTCGCGAAACGTCTGAGAAACCGGGGTCGCGTGGTCGTCCTCGAGGGCTCCCCGGCATCGCCGACGAGCCGGGTGCGGCACGCCGGTATCCTGAACGGTATCGCAATGTCCCGCCCGCTCGCCGTGGCCGCCTCAGTGCGTGGAGACTATCAGCGCACTGTTGCGGCGGGTGCCATGGCGAAGCTGCTCGCCGGGGGGTTGGAGTTCGACGGTGTGATCGCGGCGAATGACACGATGGCCCTCGGCGCACTCGACGTGCTCGAAGAGAACGGGCTATCGCGGCCGGTGGTGGGTATCAACGCGATACCCGAGGCGATCGCGGCAATCCGGGAAGGGCGCATGCTGGCGACGGCCGACTTCGACGCCATGAAGATGGCCTGCGTCGCGACGGAGGCGGCAGTGCGCCATCTGCGCGGCGAGCAGATTCCGGCATCCATCATGCTTCCCGTGCAGGTGGTCGACGCGTCCAACTGTGCTTTCTGGGACCGCCCTTATTCGGAGCGCGAATGCCCCGCGTGGGACAGCATCGTGTAGCGCCTCCGTCCCCTTCGAGGACGTCACCCCGACCACTTCGTCGCGGCGAGCGACCGAGCATAGGCAGACACCGCCGCGCTCCTGCGCCGAGTCCGTGTTCGATTATGACTTGGTTGCCGAACCGGGCGAAAGCCAGCGCTTCATCACCGCATACACTTCCGCGTTACTGAGCAAGTCCAGGTGATTCATGCCGTAGCCGACCCACTGCCTGGATTCCGGAATTGCAAGTGCCAGGCGCGGATCCGCGTGGCGGCCGAGTGCGCTGTCCACGGGCACGAGCCCGTCGCCGAGGACACGGTCGCCGAGATCGCCCGCTCGATTGCCCGTCGTGGCGGCAATCGCGTAGCACTGCACCCGCTTCGGCAACGGAACCGGCTGCCGGAGATCCTGCGCATGCGCGAAGCGATCGCGCCCTTCCCAGTCCTCGTCCAGGAGGTTGCCGTGGCGAAGATCGGTGACGCCTGCGCTACGGATCTTGCCCAGGCGGGCGAACGGGGCGGTATAGGGACTGACACCCAGGATCACATCCACCCAATGCCCGCCCCGCTCGAGCGGCGCGCCGTGATGCGGCGTGCCGAGGAAGACGAGCTTGCGTAAACGCTTCGGCCAGTCATGGCCGGCAAGCGCGCCGTAGTGGCAGGCACTGCGCAACACCAGCCCGCCCATGCTGTGCCCGATCATCACCAGCTCCTTCACCGCGACCGGCCACTGCTCGAGCAGAACCTCGATCAGGCCTGCGAATGCCCGCCCGTTCGAGGAGATGTGAGCACCGGTGTTGTAGTGCAGGTAGACCGGCGTGAATCCCAGGACGCGCGCCAGCGCCGCGCCATGGTCGTGGCCCTTGCGGAGCCATTGCAGGTCACTCAAGCACAGGCCGTGCGCGAGTATGGCC
>JBAVOG010000216.1:0-2479 GCA_049691875.1 Burkholderiales bacterium
GCCTTGGGCATTGCGTTGCGGTAGAATTGCGCGCCCGGAGAGGTGGCCGAGTGGTTGAAGGCGCACGCCTGGAAAGCGTGTGTACGGTAATACCGTACCGAGGGTTCGAATCCCTCTCTCTCCGCCACAGAGTCAGCAGCTGTGACGCCGATTCTCCGCCCCGCGGAGAATGATGCGAATCATCAAAGGCTTCGGCGAGTATTTCCGCACGTGCTCCGCTCTCTCCGGCGCATACGGGGCCGCCCACAGGCGTTTCCGGGCCGGATTTCTCCATGTGGCGTTTTGCCGGTCCGGTTTCACCCATGGGAAGTGGCGGTAAGCGTTAGGGGTTGCGGCTAGGGCGATCTGAAGCCGAACGAATTGCGCTGCTCAGTCCAGAGAAGCGGTGCGCCGCGACCAAGCTTCTCGAAGGTGAGTTCCGGGAGCTGGCGGCCCTCGAACTTTCAATCACCGGCCTGAGCAGACCGACAAGACGCGATGGAACTGGTCGGAAAGCTGTCGTCGCGACATACGACTACTCGCGGCTCGCGGAGAGACGAGTCAGGAAACGTTGCACGCGAACGTCGAGCTGGCCGCTCAATTGGTGTCCCGGCAGAGTAGAAATTCCTGGGGAGCGATCAGTGCGCCTAAAACTAGCCCGAGTGGCGGGAACGTTGCCTCTCCCAAGGGCGTCGCCGCCGGATTTTTGGTGCCGTGTCGCTTACCGACGACAGTGTCGTCGATTCCCAACAAAAAATATTGTGAAAGTCGTCTATTGGAAGAGTAAGCTTTTTACGCTGCTTTCGCAGGTGCGCCATTTGGCGCGAGTTCGTATCACCAACCATCGCATGGAGGTGTCAAAGTGAAGAAGCTGATCGCTGTTCTACTTGTTGCCATGTTTGCAGGTGCGTCGATTTCGGCGATTGCCGCGGACAAGCCGACCCCCGAGCAATGCAAGAAAGATCCGACCATGGAGGGCTGCCCGAAGAAGTAAGTCAGACTCGCAAAGCAAAAGGGCAGCCGTATGGCTGCCCTTTTTTGATGTTCAACATTGGGTTCGCGTTCGGCCAGAAAGTTGAAAGATGAAGGGCAGGATGGCGCCCGTAAGTTCTTCCCGTTCATCGCTGCTGCCCGAACCAGCCACCGCAGCGTTGCTTAGGCTAGCGCGGCCGTCGACGATCTTAGTTCGCAAGTCCGCCACACTCTTGTCGATTCGGTCACGGTGCAGCGTTACGCTCGGTGCACCCCTGTCTCTTCGAACGCCTGCAAGGGCCGGTTTGCTTCTGCACGCCGGGCGGGAAAGGGTCGTTTCCGACCAGTCGCCCCAATGACTTTCTGTTAAAGCGTGCGCCGCGTGCGGGCTTTTTGTTCTGGCACATGGCGCGACCCAAACCCGGCGCAGGGGTGGGGATTCATTCGGGCCCGCTGAGAGCGTTGCCGCCACATCACCTCTCGCTCGGGCAACGCAGCAGCACGGTGCTTCCAGCGAGGTTTCACGCAACTAGTCGGACCGGCACTCAACTCTCGCTCTCTCGCCTTAACGCGGACTAGGCAATCGAGCCTGTTTACGCTCATGCGCAAAAGATGTGCCCGAGCGCTGCTTGGTAACCGTGCTCAGCGCAGCGCGGTCGTCATGGGGATCGGTTCTCGAAGCGGCATTTGGAAAGCGCTCGCGGAGCTTGCATCCGAGCGTCGTGCGACGTCCTCGAGCGAGATGGTCAATGCGAGCGTGACTGCAGTCGCGGGCTCGGGCGCGATCGTTCGTGACGCGCTCAGCGAAAGGGTGCTCACTCTGCCGACCGCGATCTGGTAGGTCGCTCTCACCGCCTTCTTGATGCTTTCGTCGACGTTGGCCAGCGCAGCGTATGCCATCCCGATGATGCCGTATCGCTTGGTGGCATAGTTCGCGCGAAAGACCGACCAGTAGCGGGGCGGCACCGTCGTGTCGTCGCGCGGACCCAGATAGCGGAACTCTCGCGAGGTCCATTGGGATCGGACGGACGTGCTGAATCCCGCCAACGAATACTGGAATCCAGTCTGCGCGAGGCTGCCGGTGCCCGCATCGCTTTCGCTCGCGGCGGTTGCCGCGTTCAGCACGCCCAGGAGGGGGACTCGGAGGCGAAGCGCGATGCCGCAGTTGCCGACCCCGGCTTGTGCGCCGCCCCGCAGCTCAGTGGTGGCATCGGGGGACAGGCCGCGCCGCAGCGTCGCCGATGCGAAGAACGGGCCATACCTGTCACCGTCGAGACCGTAGCGAGTGCGAAGAAACCCCACGGCGTACGTCGGGTGCACGGTCCCCGGCGGCAAGAAATCGGGGGCCGGTCGAGTCATCTGCGCGAACTGGGGCGAATCTTCGGGTACGCCAAGGGCCGCCGACGGGAGGACCGATCCCGGCGCGAAACGGCGCGCGGCGCTCGGCCATGAGGGGAGCTTGCCATCGCCCGCGCCGTTGGCGAGACCGGCGCCGAAGTGAATGCCGCCGAAGCGCAACGTGCGACCC
>JBAVOG010000217.1:0-5236 GCA_049691875.1 Burkholderiales bacterium
GGCCCGGATTCGGCCGGTGCAAATCCGGGGCCGGCATGCTACCGGCGCGACGGCCCCCTGGCGGTCACCGACGCCAACGTGATGCTGGGAAAGGTCCAGGCACAGTTCTTCCCCGCCGTGTTCGGACACTCCGGTACCCTTTCCCTGGATACCGAGAAGGTGCGGACGCGATTTGCCGAGCTTGCCGAGGAAATCGCGCGCGCCACCGGCGACCGGCGCACGCCGGAGCAGGTGGCGGAGGGATTCATCGACATCGCGGTGGGGAACATGGCCAACGCGATCAAGCAGATCTCGGTGCAGCGCGGACACGACGTCACCGAATACACCCTGTGCTGCTTCGGCGGGGCAGCGGGCCAGCATGCGTGTCTGGTCGCCGATGCACTCGGGATGACGCGGGTGTTCATTCACCCGCTCGCCGGCGTGTTGTCGGCGTACGGAATGGGACTCGCGGACATCGCGGCGCTACGCGAGCAATCGATCGAGTTGCGCCTCGAGGCGGGCAATCTCGCCGTCATCGCCGCCACGCTCGATTCACTTGCTGACGTCGCGCACGCGGAAGTTGCGGACCAGGGTGTGCCGGTGGCGCGAATCCGAGTGGTGCGACGGGTTCACTTGCGCTATGACGGCACCGACACGGCGCTTCCGGTCGGCTTCGGCAGCCTCGAGGAAATGCTGACCGAGTTCGAGGTCTCCTACCAGAAGCAGTTCAGCTTTCTCATGCGCGGTCGCGCGCTAATTGCAGAAGTTGTGTCCGTCGAGGCGATCGGCGCCTCCGACTCCCCGACGGAATCGGCGGCGCCCCTGGGCACGCGAAGAGGGCCCCCCGAACCCGCCGAAGCGGTCGAGATGTTCTCTGCCGGACGTAGGCACCGCGCGCCGGTATTTCGCCGGGAGACCCTGCAGCCGGGCGATCGCGTGGACGGCCCGTCCATCATTGCCGAGGCGAACGCGACGACCGTCATCGAACCGGGCTGGCAGGCCGAGGTGACCCGCCTGGATCACCTCGTATTGACGCGCATCGAGGCGCGCGCCTCCCGGGTAGCGATCGGGACGCAGGTCGATCCCGTGATGCTCGAGATCTTCAACAACCTGTACATGTCGATCGCCGAGCAGATGGGCGTGCGCCTCGCGAATACCGCTTATTCGGTGAACATCAAGGAGCGGCTCGACTTTTCGTGCGCCCTGTTCGACGGGCCCGGCAACCTGATCGCGAACGCCCCGCACATGCCGGTCCATCTCGGATCGATGGGCGAATCGATCAGGACGGTGATCCGCGAGAATGCGGGGAGCATGCAGCCGGGCGACGTCTACGTGCTGAACGCACCCTACAACGGCGGGACGCATCTCCCCGACGTGACGGTCATCACGCCGGTTTTCGATACTGCCGGACGAAGCGTCCTCTTTTACGTCGGCTCGCGCGGCCATCATGCCGATATCGGGGGCATTACACCGGGATCGATGCCGCCGGATTCGCGCTCGGTCGAGGAGGAAGGGGTTCTCATCGACAACTTCAAGCTAGTCGAAGGCGGACGCTATCGCGAGGCCGAGACGATCGCGCTGCTCTCGTCGGGCCGCTTCCCGGCGCGCAACGTTAAGCAGAACCTCGCCGACCTGCGGGCCCAGATCGCGGCGAACGAGAAAGGCACGCAGGAGCTGCGCAAGATGGTCGAGCACTTCGGGCTCGATGTCGTGAACGCATACATGGGGCACGTCCAGGACAACGCCGAGGAAGCAGTCCGCCGCGTGATCGATGTGCTGAAGGACGGCAAATTCCGGTATGAAATGGACAACGGTGGCGTGATCTGCGTGCGGATCGAGATCGACCGCGCGGCGCGTGCGGCCGTGATCGACTTCACCGGAACTTCGGCGCAGCTCGACGGGAACTTCAACGCGCCTTCGGCCGTGTGCATGGCCGCAGTGCTCTACGTCTTTCGCACGCTCGTCGACGACGACATACCGCTCAATGCTGGGTGTCTCAAGCCGATTGAGGTGATCATCCCGGAAGGGTCGATGTTGCGGCCGCGATATCCCGCTGCGGTCGTGGCGGGAAACGTGGAGACCTCGCAGTGCATTACGGACGCGTTATACGGTGCACTCGGGATCATGGGCGCGTCGCAGGGCACAATGAACAATTTCACGTTCGGGAACGCGCAGTACCAGTACTACGAGACCGTGGCCGGCGGCTCCGGTGCCGGTGCGACCGCCCTGGACGCGGATGGCGAGGCGCGCGACGGGTTCGACGGAACCGATTGCGTGCAGACGCACATGACCAATTCCCGGCTGACTGATCCGGAAGTGCTCGAGTGGCGGTTCCCGGTGCTCCTCGAGCGGTTCGCCATTCGCGGCGGAAGCGGGGGGGCGGGCCGGTGGCACGGAGGAAACGGTGCGGTCCGTCGCATCCGGTTCCTGGAGCCGATGACCGCTGCGATTCTCTCCGGACACCGCCGGATTGCCCCCTACGGCATGGCGGGCGGGCAGCCGGGCGCGGTGGGGCACAACTGGGTCGAGCGCCGCGATGGAACGCGCACCGAGCTTGGCGGTGCGGACAAGACCGAGGTCGGTCCGGGCGACGTCTTTGTCATCGAGACGCCAGGAGGAGGCGGATTTGGCGCCGAGTAAACTGGGCGCCAGAGGCGGAAGTTCACGAACAGGGGGAAACCGGCGGGTTTCCCCCCCGTTACCCCCTTTCCCGCAGAGTGTCGCTCTACCAGAGCACTACGCAGTGCCAGCCCAGGCGTCGGCCCAGCCGAGCACCGATCCGGGTGGCATGGGCGGCGCGACCAGGTAGCCCTGCGCGGCATCGCAACCGATGCCGTCGAGCTCGTGCCACTCGTCCGGTGTCTCGATCCCTTCTGCCACCGAACCAAGGTTGAGCTGACGGGCAAGCTCGACGCTCGAACGAAGAATGGCGTGGAGGTTCGGGCGTTCCGGGGAACCGCTGACGAAGGAGCGGTCGATCTTCAACTCGGTGAATGGCATTCGCGAGAGCTGCTGCAACGACGCGTATCCCGTTCCGTAGTCGTCGATCGCGATGCCGAAACCCTTCATGCGCAGTCGGGCGATGTTACCCAGGACCTGCGAAATCTCGGTCGCCGCGAGACTTTCGGTCACCTCGAGCACCACGCTACCGGGCTGGAGGGCGTGGCGCTCGACCAGCCCGGCGATCCGATCAGCGACACCCTGGCGCTCGAGATACGGGAGCGACAGATTCACCGAGATCGTCCAGCTATGGCCCGCTTTGCGCCAGCGCACGGCTTCCGCGACCGCGGCCTCCAGCATCAGCCATGTGAGGGAATCGATCAGCCCGGACGACTCCGCGACCGGGATGAACCGTTCGGGATACAGCGTGCCTCGCTTTGCATGGCGCCAGCGGGCCAGCGCCTCGAATCCGAGAATCTCGCCGTCGGACATGCGAACCATCGGCTGGAAATGCGGGGCGATGTCGCGATCGATGATGGCTTCCTCGAGCTCAAGCGGGTCGACGGGAAGGTCGTCCAGTCGGCAGAAGTTGGGCTTCATCGATCCGTGGCGTGCCAGCACGTCGCCGAGCTTCTGCGGCGTCACCGGCTTTTCGAGGACGCCAAGTACGGCCATTCCCTGCGATCGCGCCATCGCCTCGACGGATGCGAGCACCGGTGCTTCGACCGCGCTTGCCAGGACGATCGAGGCGCACAGATTGGCCTCAGCGACGTTGCGGATGAATTCCACGCCGTCCATGCGCGGCATGTCGAGGTCGCAGATGATGACGTCGGGCGGCGCACTGCCGCGTCGGATCTGCTCGAGGGCGTCCTGACCGTCCTCGGCCTGCAGAATTTCCGCGACACCCAGCTCACGCAGAATCTCGACGGCGATCCGCCGGGGAACGGCCTGGTCCTCTACGATCATCGTTCGCAGGCGGCGATAGTCCATCTGGAATACGAGCGTAGTTCGTCGCGGGAAGAAGCTCGATTCTATGGGCAAGCCACCCAGCCGGCGTGTGCGAAAAGGCACGGAAACGGCCGTTACACGACGGCGTCTGTGTGAAACATTTGTCCGGAGAGATGTGTCCTCCGCTGCGGATGCGTGGCATTTTTGCCTGCATGCTGGGGGGGCGAAGTGCTAGCATCTGCAGTCGGACGAATGCGGCTTTGAAAGGATAATCGCCGGGTTATGGACAGAAGAACCGTCCTCACGAAGACGGCCAAGGGCCTCATGGAGGTGACCGGGAAGACGAGCCTCTTGTCCCGCGAGCTTCGCAGCGTGCTGACCCAGGTCGACGGCAAGGCGACCGTCGGAGACATCCATCAGAAGCTCGACAAGTTCTCCGAGACCAAGCTCTTCGACACTCTGGGCAAGCTGACCAAGGACGGATTCGTACGCGAATTCGTCTCCGCGCCCACCAGCATTTCGCCGCCCTCGCAGATGCCCATCGTCCGGGAAGAGGGCGAGGATCTGGATTTCACCAGCCTTACGAGCCGCCCCCCGACCCGCGCGGCGGAGTCCGCGAAGCAGTCGGCCGAAGCGGACGAGGTCGGGCGTCAGGTGGCCTCGGCGCGCGCGAAGAGCGAGAACGAGAGCAAGGCCAAGGCCAGGCGCGAAGCGCAGGAGCAGGAGAAAGAAAAGGCCGGGCGCGCAGCCGCCGAAAAGGCCAAGCGCGCGGACGAGGACAAGGCCAAGCGCGAGACCGAGGACAAGGACAAGGCCAAGCGCGACGCCGAGGAGCGCGCCAAGCGCGAAGCGAAGGAAAAGGCGCGACGCGAGCTCGACGAGAAGACGCAGCGCGAAGCCGAAGAGAACGCACGCCGCGAAGTCGCCGAGCGTGCAAAGCGGGAAGAGGAGGAAAAGGCGCGGCGCGCGTTCGAGGAGCGTGAGCGCCGCGCGGCCGAGGAGCGGAGTCGCAAGGAGAGCGAAGCGGAGGAACGGATCCGCCGCGAGCTCGAGGAACGAATCAGGGTCGCCGAGGAGCAGGCGCAGCGCGAGGCCGAAGCCAGACGCCGCCGGGAAGAAGAGGAACGCACAAAGCGGGAGGCCCGGGAACGCGCCGCGCGCGAGGCCGAAGAGCGGGCACGACGCGAGGCGGAAGAGCGCGCGCAGCGCGAGGCCGAAGAGCGGGAACGGCGGGAAGCCGAGGAGCGCGAGAAGCGCGAGGCTGCTGAAAGTGCACAGCGCGAGGTCGAAGAGCGTGCGCAGCGCGAGGCCGAAGAGCGCGAACGACGCGAAGCGGAGGAGCAGAATCGCGCGGAGGCAGCGCGTCGTG
>JBAVOG010000218.1:0-4640 GCA_049691875.1 Burkholderiales bacterium
TTGGTTGGTTCCCATCGGCGGCCACCGCCGCTTTGGACTTCAAATCATAGCCTTACCCAGAAACTTTTCAACATAGTTCTTGGATAATTGTCTTAAGTGTATGTTTTACAAAATATTTATCTATCGAAACCCACCTGAAAAGGCAATGGTCCGGATCCTGCTTCCACCCTCCGGGCCGCCGGCCGACGGGGTTGGGGATCCGGCAGGACCCCAGGACACCTTGAGGCCGGCGTGCACGGACAGGGTGGGTTCGGCGAATGGAACGGAACACGAATCGACACGGACGGAGCGCAATCGCGCGCGCAGCGCATCCCCTGGCACGGTGGGCCCTGGTGGCGCTGGTGTCGTGGACGGCGCTCGCCTGGCCGCTCGCGGCAGCGGCCGACATCTACGTGCTCGTGGAGCCGAATGGAAACAAGCGCTTCTCGAATCAGCCGGACGACCCGCGGTACCGTCTCTTTCTGCGAGAACCCGACGGGTACCAGCTCAAGCCCGCGCGGGTGCTCGGCGCGGCGCGCAATCCCGGCGACTCCCGTCTGCGCAACCCCGCTGCGCGCTGGAACCTCTATAACAATCCGCTCCTCAAGGGGCGGCCGTACCAGCAGCAAGTGCAGACCGCCGCGAAGCAGCACAAAGTCGATCCGGCGCTCGTGCACGCGGTGATTGCCGCCGAGTCGGGCTACAACCCGAAGGCCGTCTCGAACAAGGGCGCCATCGGGCTGATGCAGATCATGCCGGACACCGGGAGGCGCTTCGGCGCGAAGACGATGGATCTCTACTCTCCGGGCGAGAACATCGCGGTCGGCGTACGCTATCTCGCCGAGCTCATCGAGATGTTCGACGGAGACATCGTGCTCGCGATCGCGAGCTACAACGCAGGCGAGAACGCCGTGATCCGATTCGGTCGCAAGGTGCCCCCGTATCCCGAGACGCGCGCCTACGTGCCGCGCGTGCTGCGCTACTACGAGTCCCTCAAGCCTGCCTATAGCGCGGGCTGAGGTCAGTTTTCTTCCCCTCCGTTTCAAGGAGGCAATCGCGTTCGGGCGTTTCTCTTGGAAATTGCGGGTCCAGTGGGTGTTGACGCGCGCCTTCGCTTTGAGCAAGGTTGGACCGTGTAATCAAGAGGAGATAGCGATGAGGCGAACACCGGTCCGGAATTCCGTTAACTCAGTCATCGGCGTTTGTTTGCAGGTACGGAGCACCCTGGGAGGGATGATTGCCGTTCTGTTGCTGGCCGGGCTTAGCAATCTCGCAGCCGCCCAAGCACCCGTGCCTCGCCTGGAACCGCGAGTCGAGCGGATACTTTCGCTCGATGCGGCGCTGCTCGAGACCGTCCGGATCGACGGTCAGATTCAGGGCTGGACGATGCGAAAGCTCTGCATCGATGGACAGGCGTATTGGGTAGGATTCAGCGAAACGAGTCCGACCGGCATTTCGCCGGCATTCAAGGACGGCAAACCCGAGCAATGCTCGCCCCGTGCGCGATAGACCGTGAAATGTCAGACGGAAAGGCCCGGGCCGCGCCAGTCACCGGCAGAAGAGCCCGTACGCGGCGGGCTTCCCCTCGAAGCGAAGCTGCATAGGATTCCGCAATAGCCGACGCGAAGCTGTTGCCGAGAATCACGCCATCTCCGGGCGTTCCAAGCTCGGATACACATAATTGACGGACTCGCGCGTAGCGCGTGTTCCTTCCGGGGCCACGGCGCTGTACGCCGCGAGCGTCGCTCCCGGAAGGTGCCCTACAACCTGAATGAGGTCCGCAAACCTGATTCCCTGGCGCACCAGGAATGCCACGTAGATGTGCCTGAGCGTCGCCGGTGAGATTTCCTCGACTCGTTCCAGCCCCGCGTCATGTGCGGCACAGAGAAGCTGCGTCGAGAGGGATTCTATTGTGGAGGGCTGACCCGCGCTGTCTCGCAACACCAACGCATCCGGGCGTCCCGCTTCGCCGTCAAGCCATCGCGCCTGACTTGGACTGAGGCGAATGGTTCTGGCGCTCCCGCCGGATACACGCACCTCACCCGTAGTGCGATCCACGTCGCCCCAGCGAAGCGCGAGTGCCTCCTCGGGCGAAAGCCCGGATAGCAGGAGCAGCATCGCGGCCCGGGTCTGCGAATCGGCGGCGCGCAACAGCGCGAGAACTTCATCGGAACTCAACTCCCGCGGCAGCGTGCCAGAGTTTCCCAGAAGCGGCCGCTCGGGCAATTCCAGCGCAGGCGCCTCGGCCGAAACCAGACCGAGCGAATGGCGGACATCATAAGGCAGCGCTCCGGTAAACACGGGTTGCGCCAGCACGACGTCGGGATGAGGCTCCGGCCGGTTGAAGAGTTCCACGATCCACATTGCAAAGAGCGCAAGGAGGAGCGAGCCAGCGACCGCGATGGCGGCGTCGCGCCAGTAAAGCGGTCGCCAAGCTTCTCTGGGCAGTGCCGCCTGTTCCAGCACCTGGACCGTCGGCACGCGCGCGCGCGCAGTGGCCTCAAGCCTCGCCTTGCGCTGCATCGCATCCTGGTAGGCGCTCTGGAGTTGGGCGAGCTCGCTTTGCAGCGCTTTGTACTGCTCGAAGCGGGCCGCAAACTGGCCCACATCCCGGCGGCCCGCGGCGATCTCCGCCTGGAGGCGTCGCGCCGTCTCTCGCGCGCTGGCAAGCTCTTGCTCCGCCTCCGCAAAAGCGGCCTGTTCGCTCGCCGCGCGTTGCGCGGTGATCTGCCTTTCCAGCTCGGACAATCGCGCGCGGAGCGCGCGCGCATTCGGGTCCATGGCGAGGAAGTCAGACGTATATGTCCGCTCCATATTGCGGAAATCCTCGCGCAGTTGTGATGCACGTTGCTCGAGGTTGGCAAGGGTGGGATTGTCGCGCGCGCGGACGACGCTCTTTCCTGCCGCCGCAGCGTCACGCAGCGCGCGCAACTTGCCCTCCGCAAGAGCTACGCGCTCGTCGGCGTCCTTGAAGGATTTCCCCAGACCTTGCATCTTCGCAAGCGCGGCGTTCTCTTCGCGTTCCGGAGACACGATGTTGTTCTGCACGCGAAACTCTTCGGTCGCACGCCGCTTCGCGGCCACAGCGGCCTCGAGGCTCTTGACTTCATCGTCGACGCCGGCACTGGTCTCGCGTGATTCCCGGTCGAATACGAGCTTGATCTGCTCCCGGTAGGCGTCGCTGATCCCAACGAGCAGGGCGGTCGGGAGTTCGGGGCGCGGGCCCGTCGCCGCCAATTCGACTACGTTGGTTCCAGGCACCGGGGTGACCGTCAGTACGGACTGCAGACCCGTGACCGCATCGGGTCCCAACGCGGACAGGTCCTGTCCCGCTTGCCGCAGCCGTTCCGCCACCTGCTCAAGCAGCGGGCGGCTGGAAAGCGCTTGCGCCTCGGTGAGGAATGGCCGTGTCGGATCCTGGGGAGCGAGATTCGACGCCGTGGCAGGCGGCAGATACGAGGCTGGGGCGATCTGGAGCCTCGCGGTCGCTCGATACTCCGCCGGCCGCAGAAAATCGTAGGCAAGGCCGATTGTGCAAGCCACCGAGAAAACGCCCAGGAAGACCGTCAAGCGCCGCCGGTTCGCGCGCTCCGTTTCCGACCTTGGAGTTCCCGTGCGTGCGAAGCCGCGCGCCCGATTCGAATCGAAAACGTCAGGCCAACTCATGCTGACTCAGCACACTTTCATTGCCTGGCTAGCGCGCGCTCATCCCAATTATCAGCGTCTTCAAGACTGAAATCGTGAATCGGCTGCGATCGCCACGATCAAGTCCCCATTCTGTCAGGTTTCCCGGGACAAGTATGACGTCGTCGATCCGGTTCTTCTGCGCGCCGTCATCGAGAGGGATGGGGGAAAAAGTGCTCTAGCTGTCCCCTCCTTTACAAGGAGGGGACAGCCCGACGGGCGGGGGGTGGTTACGGCTTCGATAAGCATCCTTCACCACCCCGTCCGCTCCGCGTCCACCCCTCCTCGACGAGGAGGGGAAAGTGCATTCAACCGTCCCCTCTTTCTCAAGGAGGGGTCCGCCCGCAGGGCGGGGGGTGGTTCACATCAATTCACCATGCTGCCCCGCAACTTGTTCGCCTCCGGCTAACCGGCTAAAGTGACCGACTTTCCCCGCATGTTGCGGGGCAACTCATACCCGACCGGAGGCGCGACAGTCATGACGGCAGTTACCCCGAAAGCCCCCAACCACGCCAATCTCGCGCCCATTGCTTCCCGCTTCGTCGACGTCGCCTCGCTGCCCTGGGAAAAGACGGCCTACGAGGGATGCGAGTGCAAGACGCTGATCGTCGATCGCGAGACGGGCATGCTGACCACGCTCATGCGGTTCGCGCCCAACGTGAAGCTGCCCGACCACGAGCACGTGCAGATCGAGCAGACCTGGGTGCTCGAGGGCAGTCTGATATGCCCGGAGGGGGTGTGCACGGCGGGCAACTTCGTCTGGCGCCCCGCCGGGAGTCGTCACGAGGCGTGGGCCGGCCCCGAGGGCGGAATCATGCTCGCGTGGTTCACGATCCCGAACAAGTTCTTCCAGCCAACCGGGGGCCCCCTCGATTTCGTCGGGAATGACTGGCAGAAAACCTGGGGCAAGGCGCACGAGCGCGCCGAAGCCACCACGGCCTGAGCGCACCGCCGCGCGAGCGGCACCGCGAGTGAAG
>JBAVOG010000219.1:0-2877 GCA_049691875.1 Burkholderiales bacterium
CTGCCAGGGTTCGCAGGACCGGCGAAGAACAGGCATGGAGTTTCTGCTGAATCGCACAGTGGTGGTCACGCTTGCGGTGCTCGGCGCTCTGGTTTCGACTGCGGCTTCGGTCTTGCAGGGGCGCAAGGTGATTTCCGAATCCCGAGCGCGCAAGTTGAACCGGATCGGCTATGTCTTCATGGGCACGAGCATGGCGCTCTTCATCGCCGCCGGCCTGCTCGGCGCACCAGAATAGCGGCTATCGGAGATGTCATGGCCGCCCAGATAATCGACGGGATCGAGATCGCCCGCCGGGTACGGGCCGAGTGGAAGCTTCGCGCCGATAGCCTCAAGGTCGCAGGTGTCACGCCCGGTCTCGCGGTCGTCATGATCGGGAAAAACCCGGCATCCGCGCTCTACGTGCGCAACAAGGTCAAGGCCTGCCACGAGATCGGAATCCACTCGCAGCAGTACCACCTTCCGGAGTCGACGACCACCGAAGCCCTCCTGCGCATGATCGAAGACCTGAACGTCGATCCGGCGATCCACGGCATCCTCGTGCAACTTCCCCTTCCCAAGCACGTGGACGTCAGGCGCGTTCTCGAGCAGATCTCGCATGACAAGGACGTGGACGGATTCGGCCTTTACAACGTCGGCGGGCTCATCATCGGCAACACGGTGTTTCCACCATGCACGCCCTACGGGGTGATGTGCATGCTCGATTACACGAGGATACCGGTGGCGGGACAGAACGTCGTCATCGTCGGTGCGAGCAATATCGTGGGGAAACCGATGGCGCTGATGCTCATCGAGCGTGAAGCGACGGTCGCCGTCTGCCACATCAAGACCCGGGACCTCGCGCAATTCACCATCCTCGCCGACATTCTCGTCGTCGCCGCTGGAAAACCGAATCTGATCACTGCGCCGATGGTCAAGACGGGCGCGGTCGTCATCGACGTCGGGATCAACCGGCTCCCCGACGGCCGGTTCGTCGGTGACGTGGAGTTCGAAGCGGTCAAGGAGAAGGCGTCGTATATCACGCCGGTTCCGGGCGGCGTCGGGCCAATGACCGTGACCATGCTCCTCTGCAACTCGATCAGTTCCGCCGAGCGGGCCCTTGCCAGGGCGCGAGTTGCTCGCGATGCCGAAGCGAGCCACTAGGAACGCTCTGACTTAGCTCGCGGGCGACCTGCGAGGCAGGACCCGCGCTGGGTCGTAAAAGGGCAGCCGGGCAGTGCGTCCGAGTCGACCGTCCTCGAGCGCGAGCATCGTGCCCGGTGTGGTGCCGCCCTTCTCGACCAGGCCCAGCGCGAGCACCTCTCCGAACACGGGAGACCGGGTTTCACTCGTCAAACGCGCAAGCGGCAGATCGCCAGCTGTCGAATCTCGGCGGCGACCGGGCAGGATCCCGCAAAGCCGGCGCTCGGGTTCGCGCCAGCTCTGGTGCCAGAGCGGCTCGCGTCCGCGAAACGGCCGACCGTCGAACGAGACGAGTCGCGAAAGGCCCACCTCGTACGGCGTCACGCCCTGCGCAAGCTCGCGCGCGAACAGCAGGTAGCCCGACTCGATGCGCAGGCTGTCGGCGGCTTCGAAACCGCACTCGCGCAGGCCGTCGCCTGCCCCGACCGCTAGTAGATGACTCCAGAATTCGACGGCTACTTCGGCGGGGACGAGCACTTCGTATCCGAGCTCGCCGCTGTAACCCAGGCGCGCGACCCAGATGTCGTGCCCGCGCCAGCCGACGCAGGTGAACTGGAAGTAGCGCAGTGCCGACACCGCTTCAGCGTCGAGCACTCTCGAGAGCATCGTCAGGCTGCGTGGCCCCTGGATCGCGAGCACCGCGAGGCGGCCGGAGCCATCTTCGACACGCGCGTCGAACCCACTCGCCGCCGCGGCCACATACGTGTAATCGGAGCGGCGGCCGGTGAACAGCCAGAATCGCCCACCGCCGAGGTTCCACAGCGTGGCGTCGTTGAATATGGCGCCGTCGTCGTCACAAAGCAGCGTGTAGCACGCCGCTCCGGGTCGCAATGCCCTCAGGCTCCGCGTTTGCAGGCCGCCGAGAAATGCGAGGCAGTCGCGCCCCGAGATCTCGTACCGGCCCATGAACGAGAAATCGAAGAGACCCGCCGCACGGCGGGTCGCAAGGTGCTCTGCGAACGGGTCGGAAAAGCGGTGCGGCACGGCAACGCCAGGCTGGACGAAGAGCATCGCGATGCCCCGGCTTGCGAAGTATTCGTCGAGCATCGGCGCTCAGCCAAGCGTGCGTACGAGCATGAATGCGCCGACCGCCACGCAGAGTGTCGCGGCCATGTTGCGCAATACGCGCGTGCTCACCGCGTGTGCGAGTCGCACCCCGAGCAGCACGCCGACGAGCTCCGCGAGCGTGATCCACCACGCCACGGAAAAATCGATCCGGCCGAACTGAAGGTTGCCGATCGATCCGGACGTCGCGGCGATGATCTGCAGCACCTGGCTGGTGCCGATCGACGCGAGCGGAACAAAGCCGAGCATGACCATGATGGGCACCGAAAAAAGCGGCCCGCCCGCCCCGGAAAGGCCGGATCCGAATCCGGACACCGCGCCAACTGCCGCAAGCGTCGCCTGCTGGGCGCGAGTGTCTCCCGCGAGGAGACTGCGATCGGCGCGCTGCGGCGAGACCAGGATGTAGGCGCCGGTCGCGACGATGATCACGGCAATGACGGTTGCCAGCGCAACGGTGCCGATAAGGGAGTTCACCCATGCACCGACGTAGCTGAAGAGCACCGCGCCGGAACAGACCGGTATCGTCAGGCGCCAGCTGATGCTTCCGCGCCGCAGGAACATCCAGGTGCCGGCGAGTCCCGTGAAGGCAAACGTGAAGAGTGCCGTAGCCGTGGCTTCGTGAATCGGCAGCCC
>JBAVOG010000220.1:0-2922 GCA_049691875.1 Burkholderiales bacterium
GACCGCACGATGCTCGACCACGCAGACTCGCTCAAGACGCGCTGGCCGCGCGAGAACGTCCTCGGTGCCGACTTGATCCGCGCTGCCCAGCGCCGGATCCAGTCGCGGGTCGAGATTTCAGCCAAGCTCGACGAAGTGGACCCGACGCTTCGCCTGGAGGCAGACAGCTACTCCCTCACGCAGGCACTGACCTACCTTGCCGGCCGGCTCAAGAAGGAACTTGGCGCGCGCGAAGTGCGGATGCGGCTCGGTCGGTCCGGGCGGAACGCCCAGCTCGATTTGACGTGGGACGGCGCAACCGCGGCCGGCGGCTTGCCGCAAGCTTGGGAAGAGGAGCCGATGCGCGCCGGGGGCGAAGAGAGCCCACTCTCGCTGAAGGACGTGATCGAGCGTCATGCGGGCGAAGTGTGGCAACAGCGCGGGGCGGCCGGTCAACCGTCGCACGTTCGCCTCCTGATTCCGATGGCGACTGCCGCGCTTCCAGCGCGTCGGGCAGCGCCCGAATCCGGCAGCCGTCCGGAATACTACGACTTCGATCTCTTCGATCAGCCCGGGCAGACCGCAGATGTGGATGCGCGTCTGCTCTCCGAGCTGGCCTACACGGTGTTCGATACCGAGACGACCGGGCTCGATCCGTCTGCCGGCGACGAGATCATCTCGATCGGGGCGGTTCGCATCGTGAACGGGCGCTTGCTGCGCCACGAAGTTTTCGAGCAGCTCGTCGATCCGCGCCGGCCCATCAACTCGGCCTCGATGGCCATTCACGGTATCACGCCCGAGATGCTCGACGGGCAACCCTTCATCGAGCGCGTGCTGCCGGCGTTCCGGACGTTCACCGAGGATACGGTGCTCGTGGCGCACAACGCCGCGTTCGACATGCGGTTCCTGCAGCTCAAGGAGGAGGCGACCGGCGTGCGGTTCACCCAGCCCGTGCTCGACACGCTGCTTTTCTCGGAGGTGCTCCACGCCAACCAGAAGTTGCATTCGATCGAGGCGATCGCAGAGCGGCTCGGCGTCGACATCGTGGGCCGGCACACGGCACTGGGAGACGCGATCGTCACGGCCGAAATCCTGCTCAAGATGCTGCCCCTGCTCGCCGCGCAGGGAATTCGGACGCTGGGCGAGGCGCGCGACGCGTCGAAACGGACTCATTACGCGCGTGTCAAGTACTAGGCCTCTGCAATGAACGATAAAGGAACCGACAACCCGACAACGCGCGCGCTCGCGCAGTCCATGTATAGCCCGCTCGGTTCGGTGATCCGGCGCGAGCCGATCTCATGCGTGCCCGACACCCGGCTGCGCGCTGCGCTGACAACCATGCGGGAAATGCGGATCGGATCGATGGTCGTCGTGGATCGGGAGTCCGGTTCGCCGATCGGCATCTTCACGCTGCACGACCTGCTCGACCGGGTGGCGGTCGGGAATTGCGACCTCGACCAGCCGATTGAACAGGTGATGACCACTCCGCTGGTGACGCTGGATTCTCAAGTCTCCGCGTATCAGGCGATGGTCACCATGGTGCGCCACGGCATGCGACACGTCGTGATCGCGGACGAGGGGAGGCTGGCGGGCGTGGTGTCCGTGAACGATCTGTTCAATCTCCAAAGGCTCGGCGTGACGGACATCGGGGGCGCAATCCAGGCGGCGAGCGATCTGGCCGGGCTGCAAGCGATCGCAGGCGACATCCGCAGTCTTTCCGGAAGCATGCTCACGAAGGGCGTCGGCGCGGAGCCGTTGACGCAGCTCATCTCGAGTCTGAACGACTTGCTCACGATCCGCATCATCGAGCTCGTGCGCGCGCGACACGACTTGCCCGCAGCGCAGCTCTGCTGGCTGGCGCTCGGCTCGGAAGGTCGCTACGAGCAGACCATCAGCACCGACCAGGACAATGGGCTCGTCTTCGACGCACCCGGAATTCCGCCCGACGAGATGCGCGCAGTGCTGCTCCCGTTCGCCCGCGAAGTGAACGAGAGCCTCGACGCATGCGGGTTTCCGTTATGCACGGGAAACGTGATGGCGAGCAACCACGAGTGGTGCCGGAATGTCCATGAATGGCATCGGCGCTTCGAGGACTGGATCACGGCGCCCAAGCCCGATGCGCTGCTGACCGCGGGGATCTTCTTCGATTTTCGCCCAATCTGGGGCGACGCCTCGCTGGCGGATCGGCTACGACAATGGCTGGTCGGAGCGGCCCGGACGAACTCCCTGTTCCACTTCCACCTCGCGCAAGCGGTGCTGAGTACCAGATCCCCGCTCGGCATCCTGGGCGGTTTCGTGTACGACTCTGCGGAATACCCGCATACCATCGACCTCAAGATGCACGGCACGCAGCCGTTCGTCGGCAGTGCGCGCGTGTACGCTCTAGCGAGTGGAGTCACGCACACGAACACCGTGCAGCGGTTGCGTATTGCAGGCGAGATGGTCGGACTGAGTGAAACGAGCATCGCGGCCGCGGTCGAGGCCTTCCACTTTCTGCAGCTCATGCGATTCCGGCGCCAGCAGGCCCCCCACGTGCAGGGAGGAAACATCAACCGGGTGGATCCCCGCCGGCTGAACGAGCTCGAACGGCACACGCTCAAGGAGGCGCTCCGCCAGGGACGCACGCTCCGTCAGCGCCTCGAGCTGGATTACCCTCTGCGCTGATTTTCGCGCGCGGTCGGACCGTGCGCGATGAAGGGGTGACAACGCAGGGCGGTGCGGGTAAGATCCGTCCCGCCGATCTTAGCGACCGCACAAAAAGAACGTCGCGAACAACGCCCGCTAACGCGGGCGTTGTTTTTTTGTGCGCGGTTGCGCACAAGAAACAACGCTGCGCGAAGGTCACGAACAGGAGGAAACCCGCAGGTTTCCTCCCGTTACCCTCCTTCCTGCCAAAAGCAGTCCGCGGAGCGGTTGGTGCCGTCTGAGAGGTCGGTGTTGTCT
>JBAVOG010000221.1:0-2386 GCA_049691875.1 Burkholderiales bacterium
GTACCAGGGCATCCGGTCGGCTGCGGCCGCCGCGGCCGTCTTGCGCGCGCGCGCCGTCAGGAAGACAAGCGGCAGCGCGAGCGCCAGCATGCCCAGCAGATATTGCTCGGTATAAAGGAGCATGCCGACCTCACGAAAGAGGTCGGCGGCCCATGCAATCGCGCCGCAGGTGAGCGCGACCGCAAGGACGGTCGTGAGGCCGTCCCGCACCCGCGCCACTGCGTTGGACCGTCCGGTCCCTGCGGTGGCGTCCAATCCGCGCCGACTTACTTAGGCGGCCACTGGCCGATTTCGGTGTAGTACTTGATGGCGCCCGGGTGGTATTCCACACCCTCCTTGAACTTGCGGGCCATGTGATCGGGCGAGAATCGGCCGAGCGCCGGGAAGGACTCCGCCAGCATCGCCTTGTTGTCGTGCATGGCCTTGACGACCTTGTAGACGATCTCGTCGGAGGCCTTCGAGTTGGTCAGCATCAGGTAATCGTATTGCTGGACGTGGGTCGGCTCGAGGACGCCAACATTGACCTTCGACGGCTGGTAGAGACCCGCCACCGCGACCGGCACGTGCTTCTGCATGCGGGCGACCCCCCCGGGCGAGGCGTCGATCCCGATCACCCGGATGCCGCCGACCTGAGCGTCGGTCTCCCGTACTTTTCCCGCGCCGAGCGCGAAAAAGAAGGCGTCGGTCTTGCCCGCCGCGAAATCGTCGGCGCCCTTGACCACGTTGGGAACCGGCACCTGCTGAACATCAGCGTAAGAGAGCCCGCCGCTCGCGAGATACCCGTCCATGAGCACCCCGATGATCTTCTGGCTCGCCCATCCGGAAGGCAGCCGCTTTCCCTTGAGGTCCTGAACGGTCTTGATATCGGAGTCCTTGCGGACAAACAGCGCACTGGCGAAGGGCGTGAGCACGGTGGCGACCCGGAGATTCTTCTGCGGCCGCCCGTCGTAGATCACGGTGCCGGTCACGGCATAGAACGTCTCCAGCTCGTTGGCGAGCCCGAACTCCAGATTGCCAGCATTCACCTGCGGGACGTAGGCGCCGCTGCCTCCATGCGGTTGCACGCGCATCTGCATGCCGGCCTTCTCGGAGACCACTTTCGAAATGGCGGACGCGGCTTGCGCCGTGTACGCGGTCGTGGTGGCGCCGATCCCCACGGTCTGGGCCGTGGCGATGGGGGTGAAACCTGGCGCGAAAAACGGCGCCGCCATGGCCGTCACGGCGACCAATTTCAAGCGAGTTCTGGCTTTCATGCTGCTCCTCCTCATGGATGGGGCCGGGCCCAAGGCCCGAATCGTCCCCTGGGTTTCGAAGCGTAGGTGGCATGAGGAGGTGTGTCAAACCGCGGTGCGGAACGGCGCCGCCCACTCGCTCGACGGACACTACGCGGCCGCAGCGACCCGAGCGTACGCGACGATCCTGGTCCCGCGCGCGCGCGACGGCCACTCGACCTCGACCTCGCCGCGCTCGAACGCGGAGATGATCAGCAGGCTCGTACGGTCGGCGACGAAATGTTCCCCGGCACGCACGACATGATCGATCGTGTCATTGCCCTGCGTGATCCACAACACGCCCTTTCGCACGCGGATCACGAGTCCCCGCACTGCCGCGATTGAAACGTAGCCGTTGCCGAGCAGGGAAAAGCGTCCACCGACGTTGGAGCGCGTGATCGGTCCGTTCAGAAGGCGCGGGAACGCGATCTTGCGCGGGCCGACCGGCGCCGCATCGGGATTGAGAAATGCGGACCAGTCGGACTGGTTGGCGGATGACAGGATGGACATGGCAGATCTCCTTTCGTGATGTCGTGACTTACATTCCGATGAGTCGGGCGCTGATGCCTTGCGCGCGCACGGTTCGCAGGACGCCGAGGGCGCTGATCACCTGCGGATCGTAGTGGACGATCATGAGCTGGCGTGCGCGCGGACTCGCGTTGGCCTGTGTGACGCCGCGCTCGCTCTCCAGCGTGCGCGCGAGGCGGCGGCGTGCGTCGGCGTCCACCGTCTTCGGCAGGTGAACGATGACGTCCGAATAGTTGGCGTGCATCTCGATCGCTCCTCTTCTCGTTGGCCCGTGGGGCGGAGGCTTGTGCGTCGCGCCGCATGCGCGCCGTCAAGCTGAGAGCGATCTTAGGAGTGCGGTGTATCGGCCCGATTTCCAGGCTGACGCGATTTGTTGCGGCTTTGTATCGCGCGGCGCGCGTTCGTGAAAACGTGCCGCTGGACGGGCACCGGCGAACCCGGTCCGGACACGCCACGCGGGCCGGTGGGGCGGCAGCCTCGCCGCCGTATTACCGCATCGCGCGCTTGGTTCCAGGGGCTCGCTTGCCCCGGACCGCGGACTTGCGTGCCGGGGCTTTGCGCGGCGTGGCGCGTGCCCCGCCGTTGGT
>JBAVOG010000222.1:0-2198 GCA_049691875.1 Burkholderiales bacterium
AGCAGCGCGCATTCGCTCGGCGCGGGCGGACACTTGAAGGGCGCGGCGGCCACCCCCACGATCGCGTGGCCCTTGGAGAATGCGGGCAGCACCTCGCGTAGCCGGGTCGCCCCGGCCACGGAGTAGAACTCGTTGCCGCCCTCTGCGAGCCCCGGCGTCGCGGCCAGGTCGAAGTCGGCGCCCAGCGCAACCACCACGAATTCGGCCTCGTAGGTGCCTTTGTCGGTGACGACGCGCCGCGCCGCGGGATCGATGGCCTTGATGGTCTCGTGGCGGAAGCGTACGCCGGGCTTGACGAAGTGGCGGTAGGGCACGCGCATCTCCTCCGGCATCGTCCGGCCGAACATCACGTCGAGCTTGGAGAAGCCGAAGACGAAGGCGTCGCCCTTGTCGATCAGCGTGACGTCGGCTTTTTCCCCCAACGCCTCCGACTGCAGGGTCGAGATTTCCTTTCCGCCGAAACCGGCGCCCAGCACCAACACCCGCGATTTCATGTGAATCCTTTCGCCTGCCGCGGCGGGCAGGATGAGTACGGACATGAACTGAAATGGCGATGCCGCGCGCACCTTATGAGGCATACTAAACGACCGGGACCACCACACTGGGGCGGGAGTCAGGGCGGCGCCCAGCGCGGCAACTACCTGCTTGCTCGCGCGCTGGATCACTTCGGCCAGCACCTGCGGCAGGTTACAGTTGAGTTCCTCGGCGTCGCACAGCTACTCGGCCAGGAGCTTCGTGAGCTTGGCGTTCTCGGCCTCGAACTTGCGCAGGCGCTGGGCCTCGGAGACGTTCATCCCTCCGAACTTGGCGCGCCACGTGGAGAACGAGGCGTCACTGAAGCCATGCTTCCTGCACAACTCTTCGACCGGCTGGAATACTATCGCCAAGTCGATACGAATTAGTAAGGATACTAATGAAGGCGATCATTCATGGACGTCTCTTGCTCGTAGCAGCAAATGCCCATGCTGCCTTGGATCCGGAACTCTCGACATGGTTGGATGCGAACCGGAGGATAGAAAGCAGGATGGTATGGGCGGGATGTACTCTTACCGAGACCAACACATCTCACTGCACAACCAATTGGGATGTGAGCACTTAGAGGTGGCCCCAGAAATCTGGACAGCGGGATAGGTGGACAATCTGCTCCTGAGAGCGGGCCAGTGGCCCGAGAAAGCGGAGCAAGAGATGAGCAGAAGGTCCCGAGGTAACCACGCCCCGACGTTCCAGGCGAAAGTTGCCCTGGCCGCGGTTCGCAACGACTAGACGCTTGCGGAGCTTGCCAAGCAGTTCGATGTCCACCCCAACCGGATCACCGACTGGAAGAACCAGCTGCTCGAGCGCGCGGCCACGGTCTTCGGCGAGACCTCCGCGAAGGCGCAGCTGCCGGTCGATTTGAAGGCGCTGCACGCCAAGATCGGCGAGCTTGCGTTGGAGAACGATTTTTTGGAAGGCGCGCTCATCAAGGCGGGCATGCTGAGCGCAAAGCGATGATCGACCGCAATCACGAACTGTCCATCACCCGCCAGGCCGAGCTCCTGGAGTTGAGCCGCGCCTCGGTGTACTACCTGCCGCAGCCTGTGTCCAAATCGGACCTTGCGCTCGTGCGCCGCATCGATGCGCTGCACCTGGAGCATCCGTTCATGGGGGCGCGGATGCTGCGCGACTCGCTGCGCCGGGAAGGCTTCGCGGTGGGACGCAAGCACGTCTCGACGCTCATGCGCCGCATGGGTATCGAGCCGCTGTATCGACGTCCGCGGACGACGCGCAAGCATGCCTCGCATCCGGTCTATCCGTATCTCCTGCGCGGGCTGGCGATCGAGTGCGCGAACCAGGTCTGGGCCATGGACATCACCAATATCCCGATGGCGCGCGGGTTCGTCTATTTGGCCGCGGTCGTCGACTGGGTCTCGCGTCGCGTGCTCGCCCACCGGGCGTCGATCTCGATGGACAGCGACTTCTGCTGCGAGGCGCTCGAGGAGGCGCTTGCCCGTTACGGTCGTCCAGAGATCTTCAACACCGATCGGGGCAGCCAGTTCACCAGCAGCGCCTTCACCGAGATCCTCGACAAGCACGCCGTCCGCATCAGCATGGACGGCAAGGGTGCTTGTTGCGATAACGTGTTCGTCGAGCGGCTGTGGCGAAGCGTCAAGTACGAGGAAGTCTATCTGCACGCCTACGAAAGCCTCCGGAACGCGGCG
>JBAVOG010000223.1:0-3587 GCA_049691875.1 Burkholderiales bacterium
TGAACCTGTGGGATCGCGCGCATCGCGCGCGCATGTCCACGTTGCGGATGCGTGCGAAACCGGTGAACTCGACGAAGGACCACACGCTGCTACTGGAGCGCTTGCGCGCCGGCGACGCAAGAGGCGCATTCGAAGCGAACCGCGCTCATCGCGAGCGCGCGAGCCGAGAATTGCTCGAGATCCTGGAGCGCCACCAGCTGAAGCAGCTCTAATTGGGCATCGAAAGACGTCTGTGCCAGTGACTCCGACGCACACAAGCAGCGTGCAACGCAACCCCAAGGTCTTACGAACAAGGGGAGCCAAGGGGGAAGGGAAGGGCCCCCCTCACCCCTTCCTGCCTTGCATATCCCCTGGCGGGCGCGGAGTCTTCTGCAAACTGCAGATGCCGCGGTCGGTGGTCGACCTGCCACGCGATATTGCAAAGTGAGGACGTGAAGAAGTGAGCGACAGGACCTTTCAGATCGTGGTGTTGCCGGGCGACGGCATCGGCGTCGAGGTGACGGAATCGGCCCTCGTGGTCCTCGATCGGCTGATGGCCAGGATCGGGGGATTCAAGCTCGCCTACGAGCATCACCGGGCCGGCGCCGAGCTCTATCGCGAGACCGGCACCGACCTTCCGGATCCGGTCGCAAAGGCCTGCGAGCGAGCCGACGCCATCCTGTTCGGCGCGATGGGCTTGCCGGACGTGCGTTATTCGGACGGCACCGAGATCGCGCCCCAGCTCGTGCTGCGGATGGACCTCGACCTCTATGCGGGTGTGCGCCCTATCCGCGCGCTGCCGGGAACCCGGCTTCCGCTCGCCGATTCCCGCGCCGCGGATATCGATTTCGTCCTGGTGCGCGAGCAGACCGAGGGATGGTTCTACGGGCGCTATCACCCCGAAGTCGGCCCGCGTTCGACGGCGGACGAAGCCTATGACGTCGGGCGGATCACCCGCAAAGGATCCGAGCGCCTTTTCGAATTCGCGTTTCGGCTGGCGGAGCGGCGCCGTGCCCGCAATCCGAAAAAGGGGCGCGTCACCTGCGTCGACAAGGCGAACGTGCACCGCAGCCTGGCCCTCTTTCACCGCATATTCTGGGAGCAGGCGAAGCGGCACCCGGGCATCGCTGCCGACCACTGCTACGTCGATGCGATGTCGCTCAACCTCATCCGCAAGCCCTGGGAATACGACGTCCTGCCCACCGAGAACCAGTTCGGGGACATCCTCTCCGACCTGGGCGCCGCGCTCATCGGCGGAATGGGGATGGCGCCATCCGGCGACATCGGCGATGCGCACGGACTGTTTCAACCGGCACACGGCACCGCGCCGGACATCGCGGGAAAGGGCATCGCGAATCCGACCGCGATGATCCTCTCGGCCGCGATGATGCTCGACTGGCTGGGCGAGCGCCACGGCTTGCGGCAGTGCGTCGAGGCGGCTGCGCTGCTGGAGCGGGCAGTCGACCATGCATTCGCGACGGGAAAGATCGTCACGCCGGAATTCGGCGGCAAGGACGGCACCGCGGCAGTGACCCGCGCCGTGATCGAGGCGCTCGGGGCAAAGTGATGCGCAAGCTGCGCGTCGCCTGCGCGGGCGCGGGCTATTTCAGCCAGTTCCAGTATCAGGGCTGGCGCAACATCGCCGAAGTCGAATGTATCGCGCTCGCCAATCGCGATATGGGCAAGGGCCGCCAGATGGCCGAACGCTTTGGCATCCCGCGCGTCTTCGGCAAGCTGGAGGAGATGCTCGACACTGTCCAGCCAGACCTTCTCGATGTCATCACGCCGCCGGGAACGCACCATGCGTACGTGGCCGCCGCCGCATCGCGTCACGTTCCGGTGATCTGCCAGAAGCCGTTCGGCCAGAGCTATGCAGAAGCCGTGGCGATCACCGAGACTGCGGAGCGGGCGGGCGTCCCTCTGATCATCCACGAGAACTTTCGCTGGTCTCCGTGGCACCGCGAGGCGCGCCGACTCATCGACGCAGGGCAGCTCGGCGACCTCCACTGTGTGGCGTTCCGGCTGCGGCCAGGAGACGGACAAGGACCGCGCGCCTATCTCGATCGACAGCCCTATTTCCAGCAGATGCCGCGCTTTCTCGTCGTCGAGACGGCGATCCATTGGATCGACACGTTTCGTTTCCTGATGGGGGAAGTGGCGGCGGTCTATGCACGTCTGCGCAAGGGGAATCCGGCGATCGCGGGCGAAGATGCCGGCTACATCGTCTTCGAATTCGCCGGCGGCGCCGCAGGGCTGTTCGATGGCAACCGGCTGAACGACCACGTTGCGGCGAATCCGCGCAGGACGATGGGCGAAATGTGGATCGAGGGTTCCGGCGGTGTCCTGCGGCTCGACGGCGACGCCCGCCTCTGGTGGAAGCCCCACCACGGCGACGAGGTCGAGCACTACTACGACAGCGGACCGACCGACACCTTTGCGGGCGGCGCGTGCGAGTGGCTGCAGCGCCACGTCGTGCGCGGCCTGCGGGAAGGCAAGCCTTTCGAGAACACGGCGCGCGAGTATCTCGTCAACCTGCAGGTGCAGGAAGCGGTGTACCGATCGAACGGCGAAGGCCGCAGGATAGAGCTCGCGGATTTCGTTCCGCGTGTGGCCGACTGACCAGTAGCGACAATGTTGCTGGGCGCGATTGCTGACGATTTCACCGGAGCGACCGATCTCGCCAACATGCTCGTGCGCGGCGGCATGCGCACCGTGCAGCTGCTCGGCGTTCCGGACGGCTCGGCACCGGACGCGGACGCGGTTGTCGTTGCGCTGAAGTCGCGGACCATCGACCCGCAGGACGCCGTGGCGCAATCGCTGGCGGCGCTTGCGTGGTTGCGCCAGGCCGGCGCGCGACAGTACTTCTTCAAGTACTGCTCCACGTTCGACTCGACCGACCGCGGGAACATCGGCCCGGTCGCCGACGCGCTCATGCGCGCGCTCGACACGGACTTCACGGTCGCGTGCCCGGCGTTCCCGGAAAACGCGCGCACGATCTTCAATGGCCATCTCTTCGTCGGGGACGTGCTCCTGTCGGAATCAGGCATGAAGGACCATCCCCTCACGCCCATGACCGACGCGAACCTCGTCCGGGTGCTGCAGCGGCAGACCGCGCGCAAGGTCGGACTGGTGCGACACGACACGGTGGCCGCGGGACCCCAGGCAATCCGGGCGCGCTTCGACGCGCTGCACCGCGAGGGCGCGGGAATGGCGATCGTGGACGCCGTCTCGGATGCCGACCTCCACGCAATCGGTGCCGCATGCGCCGATGTGACGCTCGTCACCGGCGGATCGGGCGTCGCGATCGGTTTGCCCGGAAATTTCCGGAATCGTGGCCTGCTCGGTGCGCCGGAACGTGCCGCCGAGTTGCCGAAAGTACCGGGACGAGCCGCCGTGATCTCCGGGAGCTGCTCGGTCGCGACGAACGGCCAGGTCGCCGAGTGGCTCAAGTCGCGGCCCGGTTTCCGGATCGATCCGCTGCAGCTCGCCGCGGGCCAGCCGGTCGGCGCGCAGGCGCGCGAGTGGGCAGCGAAGGAGATCGAGAGCGGGCCGGTGCTCGTCTATGCGACCGCGAAGCCGAAGGACGTCAGGGCCGCCCAGGCGCAGCT
>JBAVOG010000224.1:0-2172 GCA_049691875.1 Burkholderiales bacterium
GGGTGTGAAGCCCAGCGGGCCATGGCATGCCGCGCACGACGCGATGTTTCGCATCGGGTTGCCGACCTCGACCAGGCGCCGCGCGGCCGGATCGGCGGAACCCTCCGCTTCGTCGGTTCTGGCGAACGGGTTGGGCAGCGAGGCGTAGTGCGTCGCCAAGTCGAGTATCTCTTGTTGTGACAGCGGGTCGACGAACACGCCCATGACGGCGGCGTTGCGCTTGCGGCCTTTGAAATCTTCCAGCTGCTTGTAGAGCGCGGCCACGCTGTGACCGGCCAGATTCGGGATTGCCGCGTCCGCGCTGACGCCGTTCGCGCCGTGGCAGTTGTTGCAAGTGGTAGCGAGTGCAGCACCGCGAACGACGTCGCCCTGCATCAGCATCTGGCGAGTCGCGACCGTCCACGCGACCGTTGACGCCGGCTGCCCTGCCACCACTGAAGCCCGGGTGCTGCCGCCCGGCAATCCCACCGCGCGACAGATCGCGCCCCAGAGGTCCAGGGCGCCCGCGCCGCGCTGCGCCGAGGGCAACCAGACGAAGCCGACCGCTACCGTGACGATGAACAGCACTATCGTGGCGCCGATCCAGACGGCGAACCGGGGATCGCGCGGCCCGTGTCGCTTGTCGGCGGTCATTGCACCTGAACCGGATACGCGGGCACCCCGGTGCCCTGGAGGAACAGGAACTGCGCCAGCGGGTAGCCGTAGTTCGCAACCGTCAAGGCTAGCACCAGCAGGATCCACACCCGGAAGCCGTTGAGGGAGGCCGGCAACGTGCGCGGCGGACGGACCGCGAGCGAGAACGTGAGGGGCGGAATGGCGACAATCGGCCTGCGATGCGACGCGAGCAGCACACCGATCAGCAGGGCCGCGGAGAATACGAGCACGAAGCCGCCGACGGCCGATACGCTGACCCAGATCGCCTGCGATGCCAGCGCAGGATCGGTGAAATCGTAGTAAGCCATGCGCCGGGGCTGACCCATGATGCCGACGAGGTGCCAGGGCAGTGTCACGACCAGCATGCCGACGAACCAGGTCCACAGCTGCAGTCGCACGAGCTTCGGCGCGACAAGCGGGCGGCCGGTCAAGCGCGGCCACAGTTCGTAGGCGATCGCGAAGTACATGATCACGATCGATCCGCCGTAGATCAGGTGGAAATGACCGGTGACCCATTGCGTGTTGTGGATGGTCGAATTCAGCGCGTAGCTCATGTTGATGAGCCCGCTCGCGCCGCCGAGTCCCAGCATGATCAGCGAGAACGCCGAGGCGAGGACGAACGGGCGGTCCCACGGCAAGGCGGCGATCCAGCCGAACAGGCCGCGCCCGCCACGCAGGCGGCCGGCGATCTCGAGCGATGCGCAGACGGTGAAGATTGTGAGCAGGGTCGGCACGGCGACCATGCCGGTGAACACGGCATGCAGAAACTTGAACCCGGCGCCGATCTGCGGATCGGCGTAGAGATGGTGGATGCCGATCGGCATCGCAAAGATCAGCAGCTGCAGGAAAGCGATGCGCCCCATCTTGTCGCTGTAGAGCCGCCCGCCGGCGGCCTGCGGCAGCAGTGCGTAGAACGCGATGTAGGCGGGGATCAGCCAGAAGTAGACGATGGCGTGCAAGGTCCAGGAGAACAGCAACCGGGCGAGACCCGCATCGATCGTGGCCGTCCAGCCGAAGGCATTAGGCAGGATGAGGAAGGCGATCTCCGCGCCGACGCCTAGCGATGTCCAGGCCCAGAGCAGCGCGCCGGCCGTGGTGGCGAACATCGCGAACGGAACCGGCAGCCCCGGATGGTCGCGCTTCCAGCGCGCGAAGTTCGCGACCATCAGTCCGATCCAGATCCACGAGCCGGCGACCGCCGTCAGGATCCCGATGTAGTAGTACGGACTGCCCGACAGCGGGGGATAGAACGTGTAGAGGACCGTCGCCTCGCCTGCCGCCACGGTTGCCATCGCCATCGCCGCGCCGACGATCACCAGCCAGAGCGCGACCCACGCATGCCGCGTGCCGTGCACCGGTTGGCCGAGCGACACCGCGCAGACGGCGTAGCCGAATCCCATGGCGATGAGCGTGGGGAACACGTAGGCGAGCGTCGTCCCATGCGCCGTGACTGCGCGGTAATACAGTTCCGGGTCGATCCATCGATGCAGGGGGCTGCGCACGAGCATCTGCCACGCG
>JBAVOG010000225.1:0-1703 GCA_049691875.1 Burkholderiales bacterium
GGCCCGCTTCGTCGACGACCTCGCGATCGCATGCCGCGCGCGCGAGTTGCGCCGCAAGCACTTCCAGGGCCGCCTCGAACTGGCCCAAGCGCTTGCCCATCCACGCGGCTTGCAGGCGCTCGAAGGCGGGTCGCTTCAGCGCTGGAAGAACTTCGGCGACTGCGCGAAGCAGCGTGATCTCCTGCACCCAGCACCGTGCAAACGCATCCAGGGTGAGCACGCTCCGGACCACGTCGTACTGCGCGACGTGCGCCCGCCAGCGCGCTTCCTCGGCCTCCTCCTCCTGGCGGGGACGCGGCACGCCGGTCTGGTTGAGGAGGACCAGGGCCGGCTTTCCGATCCACGTCAAGATACGCATCTCGGGTCCGACGTAGCCCGCATCCGACGGCATTTCCGCCGCATTCACGAGATAGAGCACTACGTCTGCGTGATCGCGGACGTTCTTCGCCGCCTGTTGGGACGACCAGAACGGGCGGTCCCGAAAGCGATCCCACGTCGACGAAAACAACCGCCCTACGGGATTGCCCGATTGCTCGAGGCGCCGGGCGAGCCGCACGCTGTCGCCGAACCCGGGTGTGTCCCAGAGGCGAATTGCGTCACCCTCGGGCGTCTCGATCAGCGTGTGGACCTCGGCGAACGCGGTGACGTGGGGCTCATCGCGTACTTCACCGATGTCCTGTCCGAGCAGCGTCCGCGCAAGGGTCGTCTTGCCTGCATTGGTGTGCGAGACGAGCGAAAGCTCGATCCGCTGTGGCGGCTCGCTCATGCCGCGACCTCCGGCGCATGCGCCTTATCGAGAGCTCGCGCGAGCGCACGCTCCGCGCGGCCGCCATCCGCTGTCTCCAGGTCCGCAAATACCGGCTCGCGCGCCTGCCCAGCGAACATCCGCCGCCAAGCGTCCTGGCGCTCCGCCCGCCGTCCGGGATCCCCGGCAAACCGCTGGGCGAACCCCGATTCGTCGACGATCACGACAAGCGGCGCTCCGGTCGGAAGTCGGCCGGCGATCGCCTCGACGAATGCGCCCTGGTTCTCCGGCTCCGGCGTCGCAGTCATCGCGAACAGCGCGATGACGAGCGCAGTTGGAGCGGTCGGAACGGCGTCCGGCGGAATCGCCTCTTCACCGCCGAACGGCACCGAACTCGCTATTTCGAAGACGCTCTGCGGACCGAACGCGCGGCCAACGATCGCATTGAGTGCGAGCGTCGCGCGGGGCGATGGAATATATCCGTAGGGGACCACGCGAACCTGCGCTGCCTCGCCCCGGAAGCTGCGTACCAGGCGCTGGAAGTACGCTTCCTCGAGCGGCAACGGAAAGCGGGTGGCGAGTCGGCGCTCTACAAGCCACGCGCCGAGCGCGAGCAGGGCCCGCGGCAGCAACACGAACAGCGCAAAGGTTGCCGCATAGAGATGGATCCACGGCGCGGCATTCTCGCCGTCGCCAGCGCTGAAGCGAAGCTCGGCGAAGTGTGCGGCACCGGGAAGTTCGACGCCGGTCAGTGCCGCCGCCGGGCCGAGAACGATCGAGAGGAGCCAATGCGCCTGCTCCGGTCCCAGAAAAGTGCTTTCCCAGCCGGCGCGATATTCGAAGGCGAGGCCGCGCACGTAGAGTCCCGCGATCGCGCCGACTGCGAATACGGCCGCGGCGACGTGCAGCACGTGCGCGACCCGCGCTGACACGAGACGCGCCGTCGCTTGTGTCCAGT
>JBAVOG010000226.1:0-1967 GCA_049691875.1 Burkholderiales bacterium
GATCGATGCCGCCCAGCTGGGCACCCGCCGATGGGCGCGACGGGGAACGCGGCCCCGAGCATCCCATGATCAACGAACGAAATGGGCCTATATCTTCGGCACCATCTGTCCCGCCAAGGGCAAGGGCGCCGGTCTGATCATGCCGTACTGTGACACCGAAGCCATGGCCGCGCATCTTGCGGAGATCAGCGCCGCGGTCGACGACGGCGCCCACGCGGTCATCATGGTCGACCAGGCGGGATGGCACATGTCGCCGAAGCTCCCGATCCCGGAGAACATCACGCTCCTGCCGCTGCCGCCCCGCTCGCCGGAACTGAACCCGGTCGAAAACATCTGGCAGTTCCTGCGCGACAACTGGCTCTCGAACCGGATCTTCGACTCCTACGACGACATCGTCGCGCTGTGCTGCCAAGCCTGGAACCGTCTCATCGACCAACCGTGGCGGATCACATCAATAGGTCAACGCGAATGGGCCCATGGGTTCTGAACCACGCCCGTTGGTATAACTCCTTATGCACATGGCTCCGGGAGCGCGACATGTTGATGACATGGGCTCGGCATGCGGCGACGATGTTCGTGTTTTGTACGCATAGCGGGTGGCCACGATGGAGCAGTTCCCGAGTTCGCTGATCGATTTCCAGCGACGGTTCAGCAGCGAGGAGGCTTGCGCGAGCTGGCTGTTCGCGGCCCGCTGGCCCACCGGCTTCGTCTGTCCAGGCTGTCGTGGCGCGCGGGCGTGGACGCTGAAGTCCAAGGCGGACACCTTCGAATGCGCCGCCTGCGGTCGCCAGACGTCGGTGACGGCGGGCACCGTGCTGCATGCCAGCAAGCTGCCGCTGACGATCTGGTTGCTGGCCGCCTTCCTGATGGCGACGCACTCCAACGGCATCTCGGCGCTGCAACTGCAGGCACAACTGGGCTTGGGCTCGTACCGGACGGCCTGGATGCTGGCCGCCAAGCTGCGCCGGGCGATGCTGGCACCCGGCCGCCATCCCCTGGCCGGCCTCGTCGAGGTTGATGAGAGCAGCCTGCCGCTGCGGACCAAAGACGATCCGCCGGCCGGCGGGGGTGGGCGCAGCCATGACGGCAAGATGCTCATCGTCGGCGCGATCGAGGCGAACGACGGCAAGCCCGGCCGGCTGCGCCTCGCGGCCCTGGACGACGACACGGCCGCCAGCCTGCATGCCTTCATCAAGCAGTCGATCGCCCCGGGCAGCACCGCCAAGACCGATGGCCTGTCGAGCTACGCCGGGCTGGCCGAGGTCGGCCATGACCCGCATGTCGTCGGCGCCATGGCGGCCCACATCATCCTGCCCTGGATCCACACCGCCTTTTCCAACCTCAACCTGGGGCAAAGGCGTCTACCATGGCCTGCGCAGACCGCACCTGCAGTCCTACCTCGATGAATTCGTGTTCCGCTTCAACCGCCGCAGATCCAGACAGGCCGCCTTCAGGACCATCCTCGGCATCGCCACCGCCATCAAACCCGTTCCCTACAAGATGCTGATCGCCCCGGAGGCATGTGCATAAGGAGCCGCGAATAAATGGGAGGAAAGGAGAGATGGATGTAACCGAAAGACAAAATAGGGAAATGACGTTTTATGAGGCGTTTTATGCAAAAGACGATGGACTTTTGGACGTCAACTTCGATCCTATAGCTGACAATCAAAAGCGTCCCTGGAATTCTTACTGGAAATTATTTTCGTCAATCAAAAATACATTTCTAGCTGGAATGATACTTCTCGATTATGGTTGTGGTAATGGAGAAAACAGCATACTTTTTGCAAAAATAGGATACCATGTAACTGGTTTCGATATTTCAGAGCAAGGTATTTGTGCAGCAAGGCACCTAGCTACGAAATATGGCTTTGAAAATAATATCAGCTTCGAAACTATGGTTGCTGAAAAGCTCGCCTTACCTGATTCTTACTTTGATGTAATTGCTGGCATCGATATTTACATCACGT
>JBAVOG010000227.1:0-3202 GCA_049691875.1 Burkholderiales bacterium
CCCCGAGGTCGGGGGCCGCTGGGTTGAGCCGCGCCAGCCGATCGCCTTCGGGAACGCTCAGATTCAGAGAGCGCCGCGGCGCCTTCACGAGCTCGGCGATGCGCTTCGAGTCGGGCAGTGGTAGCTCCGCGAACGCGGGGCCGTCGCTGGCGCCGGGTCGCAGCGCCTGGTAGCGCTTCACCTGATGAACTAGGAGAAAGGTCTCGGAGTGCAGGAACGCGTCGATCACCGCCGACGCGTCCGTGTCGCGCACGAGCAGCATGGCGCCGGCCGCGACGATCTCGCCCGCGAGCTTCTCCTGGCTCGGCACGCCGTTGTGTACGACCGCGCCCTTCTCGAGCTCGGGCAGACGCTTGGTCGGGTCGAGGCCAAGGTAACGCATCAGCTCGCCCGTGAAGCGCGTGCCGTCGGCGACTTGGCCCGATGCGGACGGGGCCGCCAGGAGGGCGAGCGAGAGCGCGAGCAAGGCGCAGAGCAAGATACGGGAAATCGGCATTCGCGAGAGCATATATCGCCAAGCTGCACACGATGTCGCGACGATGGTTTAATCGATGCGCGAGCCGGCGACGAACAGGGTCCCGCACTGGGACCCGGACCTCCTCATGCGGCTTGCGGCGCGGCATCGGATCTCGATGATCTTCGCGGTTCCGGCGCAACTCGCGATGCTGTTGAATCACCCGGAGTTCGACCCGCGTCGCCTTCGAACGCTCGCGACGGTAGTGCTCGGCGCGCGCTGGGGCTGGACGGGCGACCTCGCCCTGAAGCACGCGAGCCATATCAGCCTCGTCGGACGCACGAAGGAACTGATTCTCTCGGGCGGCTACAACATCTATCCCGTCGAACTGGGGGAGGCGCTGCTTGCCCATTCCGACGTCGTCGAGTGCGCGGTGTTCGGGATGCCGGATTCGACGTGGGGCGAGTTGCCCGTCGCGGCGGTCGTGACGAGGCGTGGGGCGTGCGATGTGGACGCGATCATGGCGCACGTGGCGCAGCGGGCCGCGCGGCACAAGCGCGTGCGCAGGATCCTCTTCGTCGAGCGGACTCCGCGCACCCCGGCGGGCAAGGTGAAGCGCCACGTCGTGCGACGCGAATGTCTTGGAACGTGACGCGAGCGAGCGCCGCGCCCTAGTACCCGGTCTCGTCCGCGACCGTCTTCTGGTGCTCGGGCGGCTCGATGGCGAACGATTCTGGGGGCAGGCCAGTATTCCCCGATGCACCGGTCAGTGCCCGGAGCCCTGCGCCACGAGGCCCGGAAGCGCCGGGCCGCGCGCAGTCGAGCCCGTCTCGATCGATTGAGCTCTTACCAGCGAACGCGGCGAGCCGATCCACATTCGGGACCTTTACCCTGGATCGAATCAGCCTGACTAACCCCATCTCGGCCAGCTTCCCCAACTCCCGGCTGACGGTCTCCAGTCGCAGGCCGAGAAAACTGCCGATCTCCTCCCGTGTGATTCGCAGATCGAACTCGCTCGTACCAGCCTCGCCGGACCGCGCGTGCCGCACGAACGTCAACAGTAGGGTCACCACGCGCTCGCGAGCGCGCATGCTCCCGAGCAGCATCTTCAGCCGGTTGCCGATTACGATTTGCTGACTCATTGCGCGATGGATGTCGTGTCCCAAGGTCGGGAGTTCGCGGGCAAGGTTGGTCAGTCGGGCGTACGAGATGCCCCAGACGGCGCTGTCCTGCAAGGCGATCACGTCGCAGCTCTGTACGCCGCTGTCGATGCCTTCGAAGCCGAGCAGGTCTCCGGGAAAGCCGATTCCGACCATATGCTCCCGTCCATCGGCAGACAGGGCGACTCGCTTCATCAGGCCGGAGGCGAGCACATACAGGGAGCGAAAGGTATCGCCCGCGTGATACAGATGCCCCAGGCGCTTGACGACGCGTCCCACGGCGACCTCACGGAGCTTTCCCAACTCCCGGTCGTCGAGGCCGTGACCGAGTCCCCAATCCCAAGGCGACGCACCCAACGGCGGCGCGGGTCGCACAGTTTCGTTCGGCCCCGGTTCCGCCGGCTTTGCGGCGGGCGTAGCGTAACCCATGGTCAGTTCGTCCCCTGGATGTTGCGGTGCCACCAAACGGATTCCATCCCGCTATGGCATCCCTTTTGACCTAGGCTAAGATCCCGAGACCGCGCGAGTCTGTGCGCTGGCGTACACAAGGAGGCGTGAGACCGATTACCCGGCAGCCACCGGGCACCCTGTCTCGGCGCGCCTGCTACCTTGCGCCACTTCGGTTCGGGTGTCTGCCAGCCGTCGCGCGCGAACCGGCGTGACGAGCCGCTCCCAGCTTTCGTAATCGGCCTCCGGCGCGATGCTCCTCTGCGCATCGGGCGGCTCGATGAACGAGGGCGCGTTGTCGCAGATCACCAGGAAGAGCGGCCCCTGCGCCCCCGAGATCAGTGGGCCGTAGAAGAGTGCCTTCTGCTCGTACTGCATGAACCCTGGGCCGAAACGCTTGGTGCTCGTGCCGATCCGCCACTCGCCCTCGAGGATGTACTGGAAGACGTCGCCGTCGTGCACTTGGAGAACGCTTGCCGCGACTGGCGTTCGAGATGCGCCGTCGCGTCCCCGCGCGCGGCGGTGCGCCCGTGCGAGGCCGGGTCGGGTCGCGAGGGGGTGCTTGGTCGGGCGTCCCAGGCGTGGAGGCAGGTGCGGCGCGGTCCACGGTCGGTTCCTTCTCCAGGTTGCGGCAGCGGACCCCGTCCGCAAATGCACTGCATTCGACTCAGGCTAGGGTCGGTAAAACACGCGCGCCTGTACGCTGTCGCACACAACGAGGCATTCTGTCGTATTAGACTAATTGCTGGTGGGGGAAGCCCCCCGAGAACGGGTCCTTGCGGCATCGAATCCTCGATTCGGTACCATGAGGTTGTTAACAGATGACCAACCGGTACCGCCCAGAGCACAATCTGCTGCTCGCGGCCTTGCCCGCGACCGAACTTGACCGGCTTCGGCCCCGCTTCGAGCCGGTCGCGATGCCGCTCGGCGAAGTCCTCTACGAATCCGGCGGCCGTCAGGGCCACGTCTACTTCCCGGCGTCGGCCATAGTTTCCCTGCTCTACGTCATGGAGGATGGAGCGTCCGCCGAGATCGCGGTGGTCGACTACGAGGGGATGGTCGGCGTGGCTCTGTTCATGGGCGGCGAATCCACGCCCAGCCGCGCCGTTGTCCAAAGCGGGGGCCGCGGCTTCCGTCTCGC
>JBAVOG010000228.1:0-4066 GCA_049691875.1 Burkholderiales bacterium
GTTGAAATACCCAAGCGGGAAAGGCGCCAGATCGGTTCCCTTGAGATGCCTTCCCTCGTCGCTCACGATTCGCCAGCTGCTGCCGCTCGCACCCTCAGTGACGACAGCTTCCTTCTGGTGTCCCGCAAGCTGCCGCGCCTCCACCTTGAAGACATCGCGTCCAGTGACGCCGGAAACGATTCCCGCACGCGCTTTCCCCTGCCGGAGCTTGAATCCGAGCGGAAAACCCGAGCCCTCGATCGAATCGACTGTTGCCATTGCGCCTATCTCCTGGAGGATGACTTTTTCTTGGTCACGCGCTTCGCGGGTGCCTTGGTTTTCGCCTTGGGCGCAGCGATCTTGGCGCGAGTCTTGCCGCGCACGGACGGATTCACGACGTTGACGGGCCACTCGCCGGTCAGCACGCGCCGCACCTCGTTCGGCGCGCCTTCCTGCAGGCCAACCATTGCCTTCTCGCTGTACCAGGCCGCGTGCGGCGTGACGATCACGTTCTCGCGCCCGCGCAACGGATGGGATTCGGGCAGCGGCTCCGGATCGATCGTGTCGAGCGCGCAGCCGGCGATCTTCCGCTCGTCGAGCGCCCGCGCGAGGGCAGCGGTATCGACCACCGGACCCCGCGAGCAGTTGATGAGAAACGCGGTCGATTTCATCATCAGGAATGCGTCGTCATTGATCATCCCGCGCGTCTTGGGTGTGAGCGGAGGATGCACCGAGACGAAATCGGATTCCTTGAGCAGTTTCTCCAGCGTCACTTTCTTGCCGGGGACCTTGAACTGGCCTTCCTTGACGACCGGATCGGAAAAGAGCACGCGCATGCCGAACGCCGCCGCACGCGTCGCCACCTGCCGGGCGATGTTGCCGAACCCCACCAGGCCGATCGTGCTTCCTGCCATGCGAAACAGGGGCTTGCCCGGCGGCACGGCCCAGTTGCCGGCGCGGACCGCGCGGTCGTAGAAGGGGATCTTTCGCGCACAGGCGAGCAGCAGTGCCATGGTGTGCTCCGCGACCTCCTCGATGCAGTACGTCGGATTGTTGGTGACGATGATGCCTGCGGCGGTTGCCGCGACGAGGTCGATGGTGTCCACCCCGATCCCGTAGCGCGCGATGATCTTGCACTTCGGCATGCGCGCCATCGTCTCCGCCGTGATCGCCCCGGCGTAGGTATTGAGCAGGGCATCACAGTCGGCGGCCTCCCCGAGAAACTCGTCGGGCGTCTTGGTCTTCAACGCCGTGAGGTTGGCGAGCTTGCCGAGGATCCGTTTCTCCACGTCCAGCGATTCCCAGACGTAGTCGGTAATCACCACCTTCGCCTTGTCGGCCATCTGTGTCTCCCGTTTCCAAAGACGGACGAGGGGCGTTGCCCGTCGTCCGAACAGTTCACTTTGCGCCGGCGTAGATCTCCGGATTCCAGCAGTTCGGTGGTTGCTTGCCGTCGAGGACGGCAAAGATGTTGTCGACCACCACGTTCGCCATCGCCTCGCGAAGCTCCCCCACGGCGCTGCCCACGTGTGGCGTGAACACCGCGTTGGGCATCTCGAGCAGCTTCGGATCGATTTTCGGCTCGTGCTCGAAAACGTCCAGCCCGGCGCCGGCGATGCGCCGCTCGGCGAGCGCGCGGACGAGCGCGTCCTCCGCCACGATGGGGCCTCGCGCCGCATTGATCAGGAAAGCGGTCGGCTTCATGAGACCGATCTCGCGCGCGCCGATCAGATGGCGCGTCTCGGGAGTGAGACTTGCGTGAATGGAAACGAAGTCGGATTGGGCGAGGACTTCGTCGAGCGGCGCGCGTGTGAGGCCGAGCTCGCGGGCTTCGTCCTCGGGCACGGGCCGCGGATCGTGATACAGGATGCGCATCAAGAAGCCCCGCGCACGGCGCGCCACTGCGCGGCCGATGCCGCCCACCCCGACCAGCCCTAGCACCTTGCCCGTGACCCCGCGACCCAGGAGGTACGAGGACTGCGCGCCGGGAAAGACACCCTCGCGGACCAGCTTGTCGCCCTCGACCACGCGCCGTGCAACTGCCATCAAAAGCGACCAGGTGATGTCGGCCGTGGCGTCGTAGAGCATGCTCGCCGGGATCACGGTGACCGGGATGCGGCGCTCGGTGGCCGCCGCCACGTCGATGGCCGGCGGCGTGATCGTCATGGTGGCGATCATGCGCAGCCGTTCATTCGCCATGACCACGTCGCGATCGACGCGGTCGAGCAGCAGGCAGTAGAAGATGTCGTGGGCGCGCGCGGCAGCGAGCAGCTCGTCCTTCGTGAGCGCGCGCGACGCGTCAGGATTGACGGTCACGTCCGCGACGCTTCGCAGTCGCGCGATGGCGCTCTCCGCCACCGGTTGCGTGACGAAAACGCGCGGACGCATCACCGCATCCAGCGCACCACGCCCGCCACGCCGTCCACCGCGACCTGCACGCCGTCCGGGATGCGCGTCGTAGCTTCGTGCACGCCGAGCACCATCGGTATGCCGCGCTCGCGCGCGAGCGAGGCGAGATGCGACGTGCTGCCGCCACGCTCGGCGACGACACCGGCAACGCGCGGGAGCACCTGTGAAAGCGCCGGTCCCGCGACCCGGGTCACCAGCACATCGCCTTGCACGACGCTGCCCAGCTCGCATTCGCAATTGACCACGCGCGCCCGACCTGCGCCCCAGCCGATGCCCGCCGGATGGCCATTCAGCCGCGGGTGATGCAGCCAGCGCTTGTCGGGCACTTCCGCAGCCCGCATGTGCAGCGGACGGCCCTGCAGCAGCTTGAAGCCGGACGCGTCGAGCGCCCACTCGATCTCGACCGCCATGCCCATGTGCTTCTCGACCCGACGCAGGAGCGTGCCGAGCTCGAGGGCCTGTGACTCGCTCAGACACGGCTTCTCGGCGAGCGCGCGCGGGACGGCCCGGGCGACCGGCTCGGCGCCGCGGTGAGTGCATCCCACGGAGTGGTCTTTGCGTCCCGCGACCATCTCGACGAGCTCGCCGGCGCGGTTGATCTCATACCGATCAGGAGTGACCTCCCCTTGCGCGATCGCGGACCCCAGTCCCCAGGTTGCACTGATCAGCATGCTGCCGTCGGCCATCTCGCTCAGGCCACCGCCGGATGCGATCGCCGACACGAGCGGCTGCATCAGGAGTCCCATCGCGGTGTCGGCCGGGTCCAGATCGTGGGTCGCCATGTAACGCAGCGCGCGTGTCGACCAGAGCGCCCCCCAGCAGGCGCGCACCGCGGTCTGGAACTCGCCCTCGTCCGAGAGTCCAAGGAAGCTCTCGAACTGGCCCGCGAAGCTCGAGCCGAAGCGGTCTTCGACCAGTGCCGACGACCGGACGACGCCTGGCTCGTCAGTGCGCGCGCGCATTGCGCGCCACGCTTCGAGCAGGGGCTCCGCGATTCCAGGTGTGATGGGCTGCTCGAGCAAGCCTATTTTCATCGCGAGCGCGTGTCGGCGTGCCTGGCCGATGTCGTCCGTCGAGAATGCGCCGCGCGCGTCCGCCTCGAGCCCGAGCGCCTTGATCTGGACGCGGTACGCCTCGGCATCGAGGCAGAAACCGTCCGGAATCGGCAGACCGGCGTGGCCGAGCGCCGCGAGATTGGCGGCCTTCGGACCGAAGCGGCCGGCGTCGGCGGCTTCCGGATCAGAGAGTGGAATAACGAGCTGTTTCATGTGAATCTGTTTCCTAACCAAGGACTGATGGTGTCACCCCCGCGCAAGCGGGGATCCAGGGTTCCCAACTACAGGAAAAAACTGGATTCCCGCGTGCGCGGGAATGACGACGTCAGGCATCACATCTGCGCATCAATGACGATGCGAAGGATCTTGCCCGGGTTCTGTTCGTAATCCTTGAACGCATCCGCCGTATGCCCCAGCGGGTAGGTCGCCGTCACGAATCCGCTCACATCGATCTTTCCGGAGGCGACGAGCTCGATCGACGGCGCCATGTCGCTCGACAGCAGCGCGCGCGAGCCGATGATGCTGACTTCCTTATAGTAGAACGGGAACGTGGTCACGCCTTTCACCATGGCGTGACTCACCGCAAAGGCGGAAAACCTTCCGCCCGGGCGCAGCATGTCGAG
>JBAVOG010000229.1:0-1984 GCA_049691875.1 Burkholderiales bacterium
CTGCGGTGTCGGCGGCGCGGCGACCGGTTGGGTCAATGGCTGCGCCTTCGTCACAGGCGCTGCGGGGAGCGCTTCGGATTCGCCGAGGTACGGTGCCGCCAAACCCATCAAGTCGTTCGCCAATCCGAGCTGCCACACGGCAACCGCGGCGGCGGCGGCGAAGAACACAAACAGGAGCACGAGCATCCACGCCCGTGATCGCGTCTTCTTCATCGCTGGCCGCGTGGTCCAAACCGGCTCGGCGGCCTGCGGAACTCTAAACGCCTCGGCCGGAATCCCCGGCGCGTCGGGAACGGACCCGCGAGGCGGCGGCACCGTTGCCACGCTCGGATCGAGCAAGCTGGCATCGATGAACTCGCCGGGCGCAGGACCGAACGAGTCGGACACAGCCGGGCCAAACAGATCCGGAACCATCTCCTGCAGCGACGCCGCGAAGGGAACCACCGGGGTGCGGCGCCTCTCAGCTACGAATGGAGCAGCCGCTTCCCGCGAAATGACGGTGGCGTCGGCGTCGGGGTACTCGGACCTGGGAAATTCCTGAATCTTCGTGGTTTCCTCCTCGAGGAAATCGTCCAGCTCCTTGAGCTGGTCCATCGCCGGCGCGGCAGAGCTGCCGGAGCGTGCGCTCGCGCTCATCGCGGCGCCTCCGAAAGCGGACATGGCCCCGCGAGACGGTGCCTCAGAAGCGGAACGGGGCTTCTGGATGGGCACCTCGGAATTGGCGCTAAACGCCCCGCGTGCAGTGGCACCGCGGTTGCCCCCCATCTGATCGCTTACCAGCCTCGCGCGGTCTGCACCAGCTCGAGCTTCGCGTTTCGCCGCTTCGCCCGCGCCGCCCTCTTCGAGCGCGGATGCGAGGAACTCGCTGACATGACGAACCTTGGTTCGGTCCGCCTCGGGAGTATCGCCAGCGCCCGAAACGACGGCGGGATCGTGAGACACGCCGTCTTTGCCCTGCTCGAAGACGCCAGGATGAACACGGCCCTCGGCAATGCGCTGAACGACAGACCGAGACTCCGGATCCATCTTGATGAACTTGATCCCCATGCCCGAAGGATTTTCCGCGTCCGCCTCGGATTCGTCGCGCCTCCAGACCACGCGACCGACCCCGTGAATCAAGGTCGACTGATCTTGAAGGATGAACTCGAACTTGAGAAGCGTCCCCACGGCCAAGGGCTTCTTGGCCTTGATGAAAATGCCTCCGCGCGAGATGTCGTTGCTGTAGCGTTCGATGAAGTCCTCGAGCGTGGCGCTCTTGTATCGGATCTTCATCGAAAGCAGCGTGCGCCTGTCCTTGCGTGCTTCTGCCATGGTCTCTTGTCTGGAACCCCCAACCCCAGCCTAGCTATCCATTCGTGAAGCAACAAACGTTTGGCCCAGAAAACGACGTCACACCTCGGGGAGCTCGAGCGACAGTTTCGCCCCGAACGCGCGCCTGGTGGCCAAGGTGGTCTGAAGTCCCACATGGGCAGCAAGGCGAATTCCCGTGTTTACACCGTGCAATTCGACGAGCCACCGGGTCTTCGAGCATTGGCTGATCGTGGCGCATTGGGCCGAGAAACCGTCATGAAGCAGGTCTCGAAGGATGAGCGCAAACCGCTCGGGGCGCGGTTCGATCGCGACGTGTCGAGTGGACCAGGGACGTCCTGCGGACGGCATCTGCCCGATACAAAGCACGCACGCATCGAGCAGTGAGTCGGCTTCGACCTCGACTTCGAAGCCGCGGTCGAACGATCGCGCCTGGATCACTGCTTGGCGAGTCCATACCGACGGCCGGCCTCCCAGTCGCGCGAGCGACGGAGCAAGAGCCGTGGCCAGCTCCGGCGCCACGTCCAGTAGCGGCGCCAACGCAAAGCCCCGGTTTTCGAGCTCGGGGTGCGGCACGCGGAGCCCAGGCGACGCATGGGCGCCGCGTTCATCCCAGAGCAGGTCGAGATCGAGGCTGCGCGGACCCCAGCGTTCGCCTCGAGCGCGATTGCGACCG
>JBAVOG010000230.1:0-1588 GCA_049691875.1 Burkholderiales bacterium
GTGCAGCGAGGGGAACGCACAACGGAAGTTCGGCCGGGTCTTCGAGCCGGACACGGCGCTCGCCGGTTTCAGCGTCGACGTCGTGGACATCACCGACCTGGTGGGGAATCATCACGTTCACCCGACCGGCGAGATCGACATGATCATGCCGGTGAGCGCCGCGGCAAAGTTCGACGGTCATGGGCGCGGGTGGCTCGTCTACGAGCCGGCATCCGGGCATCGACCGACCGTGACGGAGGGGCGTGCGCTCGTCCTCTACTTGCTGCCGCAAGGGCGGATCGAGTGGACGCCGGCAACCCCAGCGCAGTAACAGCGAAGGAAGGAGCGCAGGTGACACCGCAGGAATTTCAGAAACTGCTCGCGCCGGTGGCCGAGCACATGCGCGGCAAGGCACTCGACAAGGGCCTGGAAGCGGAGCTGAACACGAGCTTTCCGGCGGACGGGCCGGCATTCAAGGCGATCGAGCAGGCGTGCCACGCCGCGATCGCGGCGGGGTGGATGTGCAACCGCGAGGCCGGAGGCATACGCTTCGGCCGAGTCGTCAAGCCGGACGGCAGCCTTGCCGAGTGCAGCGTGGACGTGGTCGAAATGGAGAACGTCAAGGGGCCGCATCACCGTCACCCGAACGGCGAGGTCGACATGATCATGCCGGTTTCGCCGACCGCAAAGTTCGACGGGCATGGCGCGGGATGGCTGGTGTATGGCCCGGGCAGCGCGCATCACCCGACCGTCTCGGATGGCAAGGCGCTGGTGCTTTATCTGTTGCCCGGCGGCGCAATCGAATTCACGAAGACCTGATCCCGCTCCGCGGGGATTCACGAGGGGCTTGCCCCTCGTTTGTTCCGGGGGATGTACAAGGGTCTTCCCCCTTGTTCGTTTATCTCGCTTTTGGATCGAAGCGGCACCAGCCCGGGATACGAGGGAAACCTGAGAGGAGGGGACGTGGCAAAGCTGAGTTCCGCTGACCAGAGTGTCAGCCCGCCCGTGATAGACATCCCGCGCGACTACAACGCGGCGCACGACCTGATCGAGCGCAACCTCGCCGCCGGTCGCGGCAAGAAGATCGCGTACATCGACGACGCCGGGCGTTATACGTATTCAGACCTCGCCGAGCGCGTGAATCGCGCGGCCAACGCCCTGAAGGGGCTCGGTCTCGAGATGGAGCAGCGGATCCTGCTCGTGCACCTGGATACCATCGACTGGCCCAGCGTGTTCCTCGGCGCCATCAAGGCCGGAATCGTTCCGGTGGCCGTCAATACGCTGCTCACGCCAGCCGACTACGAATTCATGCTCAAGGACAGCCGTGCACGCGTGCTGGTTGCGTCCGCGCCGCTGCTTCCGAACCTTGCAGCGGGCATCAAGGCGTCGCCCTATCTGAAGCACGTGATCGTGTCGGGTGGGGATGCAGGCCAGGACCTCTCACTGAAGGCGCTGATGGACGATGCCGCGCCGACCTGTGATCCGGCACCCACGACGAGCGACGATGCGTGCTTCTGGCTCTACTCCTCGGGATCCACCGGCATGCCGAAGGGGACGGTGCACGTGCACGCGAGCATGATCCAGACTGCCGAGCTTTATGGCACTCCGA
>JBAVOG010000231.1:0-7680 GCA_049691875.1 Burkholderiales bacterium
CCTCGCGGCCGTGCAACGATGCGCGGCGCGGGACGATCCCCGATTGAGCGAGTTCCTGCCGCTCCCGATGGGTGAGATCGCCGCGATCGCGGCCATCGTCCTGGTTGCCTACGTTATCCTGGGTACCACCGGATTCGGATCTGCTGTCGTCGGAATCCCGCTCCTTGCGCACATCGTGCCGCTGCGGTTCGCAGTGCCGCTGATGCTGATGCTCGATGTCGTCGGGACCCTCGTCCAAGGTGCCCGCGTCCGACGTCAGGTCAATCGGGCCGAGCTGAAGCGTCTTGTTCCATTCATGGCAGTCGGAATCGCGTTGGGTACGACCTTGCTCGCCAGCCTGCCGCAGCGGGCACTGGTGGCGCTGCTTGGATGTGTGGCGGTGGGCTACGGAATTCTCAATCTCGTGGGCAGAATGCCCGCGCGGCGGTTGAGCCCTGCCTGGGCGGCGCCGACCGGTGTGACCGGCGGCACGATGGGCGCCCTGTTCGGAACGGGCGGTCCGATCTATATCATCTATCTCTCGCGGCGCCTCGTCGACGTGACTGAACTGCGCGCAACGATCACTGCAGTGCTGATGGTGTCGGTTGCCACCCGGATCGTGATTTTCGGCGTCTCGGGATTGCTCCAGCAGGACGGGTTGCTGGCGCTTGGCGCCATGATGCTGCCGGTGATGCTGACGGGCCTGATCATCGGCTGGCGCATGCATGCCCGGCTGCCGCAGGCCGTCGTGCGGAGAGGACTTTACGTATTGCTGATCCTTTCGGGTACCTCGTTGCTGGTGCGCGCGCTGGCGTAGCGCGCCGGGGTCCGGCCCGGGCGCCGGTGGGGGGTCGGCCACGTATGTGTCTTAATGCTGCGCACAGGGCAATCGGCCGGTATCGCTGCGGTGATCGATTTGTCATAATGCGGCGGACTCGCAAACCGTTCCGCGGGGAAATCGATGGCCGAGACGACCGACGACTCGAGGCTGCCGCAGCTGGAGCACCTCGGTGACGCCACGCAGTTCGCCGGCAAGCTGCACGGCATGATCAACTACGCGCCGCTGTTCGAGAATTTCAGCCTGCCCGAGATCCGGCTGATGGCACATTTCATGCAAAGCTATCGCGCCGAGGCGGGGCAGGAGATCCTGCGCGAAGGCGAGGCGGGCGATTTCATGATGATCGTGCTCGAAGGTCGCATCGAGGTATTCAAGCAGGACCGCTGGAACGCCCCGCGCGTGATCGCATCCGTCGAAGAAGGCAAGACGCTCGGCGAGATGTCCATGATCGACGGGGAGCCGCGATTCGCCACGTGCGTCGCAACCGAGCAGACGATAATCGCGGTGCTCACGCGCGAAAGCCTTGCCCGTATCATTCTCGAGCAGCCGATCCTCGGCGCGAAGATCCTGATGGAGCTCGTGCTCATGCTTTCGCAACGGCTGCGCCAGACCAGCCTGAAGCTCGTGGGCTACCTGGACAAGCAGAAGGAACTTCAGGAACAGGTGCAGGGCCCCGGGTTTGTCTGACGCGGGCTGCCGCGCCCCGTGCGGTCAGGCTGGGGCGGACTGGGTCGCGGCACCGCCGTGCGCAGCGGACCACTCGGCTGGCGCATGCAGGAACTTCTCGACTTCCGTAAGCGTGCGCGTCTCGAAGTAGCCGGCCCGCTTGGCGGCTTCCAGAACGTCCCACCAGGTCGCCAGCGAATGCAGCGTGACGCCGAGATCGGCAAGGGTCTTGGTGGTCTCCGTGAAGATCGAGTAATAGAAGATGACGAAGACGTGGTCCACCTTGGCGCCCGCGGCGCGTAGCGCCTGGCAGAAGTTGATCTTGCTGCGGCCGTCGGTGGTGAGGTCCTCGACGAGGAGCGCCCGGACCCCTTCGGGCATGTAACCCTCGATCTGCGCGTTGCGCCCGAATCCCTTCGGCTTCTTGCGCACGTACTGCATGGGCAGCATCAGGGCGTCGGCAATCCATGCGGCGAATGGGATTCCCGCGGTCTCGCCGCCGACGACCGTGTCGATGGACTCGAAGCCGATCTCCCGGACGATCGTCGAGGCGGAAAAGTCGATCAGCGTGCGGCGCAGCCGCGGGTAGGAAATCAGCTTGCGGCAGTCGATGTAGACCGGGCTTGCCCACCCCGACGTGAAGATGAACGGCTTGTCGGCGTTGAAGAGGACCGCCTCGATCTCGAGGAGCATCCTGGCCGTGGTTCGCGAGATCACGTCACGGTCGGCAAAGCTGAATGCGGCGGTCATCGGGCGGACGGCGATTGATGCGACGTCGCTATTGTCGCACACGGTCGATTGCGCCGGTGCCACGCGAGTGCGGCCGACAGTTGTCCATGGGCTCAAGAGTCTATGGCAAAATGGGTCGCAAATTTCCGGAGACACGCAGCGGATTCAGTGCTGTCCGACCCGTGCACGACGACGATCGATCTCGACTCCGTATCCCGCTCGACTGGGTGATCGTCGATGCGCTGGGTGCGGTTCTGGCCGGGGCAGGGGCCTACGGCCTTCTCGCGGGTCCCGGGGGGCCGCTGTCGTTTCTCGCCGCGCCGGGCGTCGCCTGGCTTTGCATCTCGTTCGGTGTGGGATTGATGGTCCTTGCGCTGACGCAGATCCTCAAACGGATCATGAGACAGCGCACGCGTTGACCGGGAGCGCACCGTGCGCGGCGCGATGACGTGCCGTGACGCGATGAGACGCCGCACGGCAACGGATCCGATCAGTGACGATCGTTTCCTCCGACGCCCCGTCGGTCCAGATCGATGTCGTCGAACGACGCGGGATCCTCGCTCGGCTCGAGATGAGTGAAGACCGATGCGGCCGGAAGTCGCGCCCGGATATCGGCCTCGATGCGCTCCAGCACGTCGTGCCCACGTTGCACTGTCCACGCGCCGGGAACCAGCACGTGCACCGACACGAAGGAGCGTCCCGCGGCTTCGCGCGTGCGCAGTGCGTGATAGCGCACGCCATCCTTCCGGTAGCCTTCCAGCAATGATTCGATGGCGCGTCGATCGTCGGCAGGCAGCGCGCGATCCAGCAAGCCAAGAAACGATCTGCGGACGAGCGTCGTGCCAGACCACAGGATGTGCGCGGCGACCGCCAGCGCCACCAGCGGGTCGAGCCGCTGCCATCCGGTCGCGGCCACCAGGAAGATAGCGACGATCACGCCCGCCGTCGTCCACACGTCCGTCATCAGGTGCCTCGCATCGGCGTCGAGCGCGATGGACTGGAACTGACGCCCGGCGCGGCGAAGCACCACTGCAACAGCCAGGTTCACTGCCGCGGCGATCGCCGATATCGCGACACCCACCCCCACGCTGGTGATGGGCCGGGGAGCGATGAGGCGATCGGTGGCTGCCGCCGCAATGGCCACGGCTGCAACGAAGATGAGCATCCCCTCGAAACCGCTCGCGAAATATTCGGCCTTGCTGTACCCGTAAGCGTGGTCCTCGTCGGGCGGGCGTGCGGCGAGTGTGAGCATGACCAGGGTGACGATCGCGGCCGCCAGATTCACCAGCGATTCCATCGCGTCCGACAGGAGTCCGACCGAGCCGGTCAGCCACCATGCGACGCCCTTTAGGAGAATGGTGGCGAGCGCGGCCGCGATGGAGAGCCAGGCGTAGCGGCCGAGGTCGGTCCGGTTCATCACGGGATTTTGTACGAGATCGCGCCCACGCGCGCGCCGTGCGCGGCGCGCCGGTCGCGGTGCGCGCACGATGACGTTCCGGGAATTGCGGGCGCGGCTTCTACCAGAATTTCTGGCAGTCGCCCTTGGCGATCAACGGCCCCGTAGCGGTACCGCCGGACCCCTTTGCGGGCTCCATCGTGATCGCAAGCGCGGGCATGTCGCCCAGCGCCTGGTCAGCCGCCGTGGCGAGCCGAATTGTCCCCTTCTCCCCTTTCGGGATCATTCCGAGCGAGCGGGGTTTCCCGCCCGCCTCGGTCGGCAGGCCCCACAGCTCGTAGCCCATATCGCCACTCGGATTCGCCATGTCGACGCGCTTGAACCACAATTCGTTCGACTCGCGATTCGCGTAGGCGATGAACACGACCTTGCCCGACTCGTCACGCAGCGCGGCGACGTATGCGGGCTGCATCTGCTTGGACGGGACCTCGACCACCCGATCGACGGGGACCTCGATGATCTGCGGCTTTTGAACCGCAACCGTCACGAGCAATGCCGCGGCCATGCCGCTCGCGACCAGTCCCGTAGCGCGCCAGAACGCGAGGCTTTCCCAGAATCCGGTCCCGCGTGCACCTGTACCGGATGGGCGCGCGACCTCGCCGGGCGCCGCCGCGGTCGCGCCGATTCGCGCCTCGATGGCTTTCCATACCCGAGGCGATGGCCGAATCGGCTCGACGGCGTCCGTCAGGGGATTCAGTCGCGCCTGCCAGCCTTCGATCCGACGCCGGAGCGCCGCGTCAGCGCGGGCCCAGCTTTCGAAGCGCGAACGCGCGCGGCCACGCAGCGTGCCGAGCACGTACTCCGCAGCGAGCCTGTCCTGCAACTCCGGTTTGTCGCGATATCTCATGGCACCACTAGTTCTCGCCGAGACAGCTCTTCAGCCGCTCGAGTCCCCGCCGGATCCACGTCTTCACGGTTCCGAGCGGCTGCTGCATGTGGCTGGCCAGCTCCGAGTGCGACAGCCCCTCGAAAAAGGCCAGCATGATCGCCTGGCGCATCTTCCCGTCGAGCGTCGCGAGGCATGCCACCAGCGCCTTCGCATCGCTCGACTGCTGCAACGCTGCGAGCGGCCCGGGCTCCTCGCTCGGAATGGCGGCCAGCGGGTCCTCGCCACTCTCCTCGCTCCACGCGAGCTGAACCTCCATTCTGGGCCGCCGCAGCGAGTCGAGACAGCGATTCCGCACGATGCTGGTCATCCAGGTCATCGGCGCGGACAGCGCTGCCGTATACATCCGGGCGTTGGTCCAGATGCTGACATAACATTCCTGCAATACCTCCGCGGCCAACTCCTCCCTGCGCAACATACGGACGGCGACGCCAAACAGTTTCGGAGATGTGGCCTCGTATAGCCGCGCAAAGGCGACGCGGTCGCCGCGCCCGCAGGCCGTCAGAAGGTCGGCTAACTCTTTGTTTTGTTGTGGTTCCATGCGTGTTGCCGGCTTCGGGAAGCGGGCTTAGCGTGGGGCGGCGTGCGCAGTGGGTACTCGCCAAAGGTCTGCCCCCGGGTGCGCTCGGCCGGGCTGGGGAACGAAACACGGGATCTGCACACTCCCGACACGCGCCGCCTGAGCGCTCATCGGTTCTTCCCTTTCTGCCACAGCACATCTCCCACGCCTGCATGGCGATTGAGCACGCGGCCGAGCACGAACAGCAGGTCGGAAAGCCGGTTGAGATAGATTCGCGCCGCGTCCGACGGCGGTTCGCTCCGCGCCAGCGCGACCAGGGTCCGTTCGGCCCGCCGGCATACCGTGCGAACCAGGTGCGCGAGTGCCGCGGTGCGTGCACCGCCCGGCAGGATGAATTCCTTCAGGGGAGGGAGGTCGCCGTTGAACGCCTCGGTCAGCGCTTCGATGCGTTTCACCTGATCGGGACTCAGTGCGACACGGCCGGGTATGCTCAGCTCGCCACCGAGATCGAACAGGTCGTGCTGGATGCCGGTGAGGGCCTCCGCAATCGACTCCGGCAGCGATTCCGCGAGCAGCACGCCGATCGCGGAGTTCAACTCGTCCACGTCGCCGATCGCGGCGATGCGGGCGCTATCCTTCGGCACCCGCGAGCCGTCGCCGAGGCCGGTTTCCCCGGAATCGCCGGTGCGAGTCGTGATCTTCGAGAGTCGGTGGCCCATCGCTATGCGTCGGGGACTATAGCATGCAGCTGTGGGGGTTCCCGCGACCCGATACGCGCATCCAGGAGCGCGGTTTTCCCCGTATATAGTGGGCGAGGAACGCTCGCCGCCCTTTCCGAGACGAGGTCAGCCGGCGCGTTGTATCTTTGGCGGTCGAGTAATCGACGACGCGTGCAAGCGCCACGCGGAAACCAGCAAAGGACTTCTAGCAGATGCATGCAACGCTTCCGCATCTCGCGGACACTGAATTTCCCGCGATATCTCGCAAGCAGCTCGAGACCCTGCAGGTCAATCTCGGCTATCGGTGCAATCAGAGCTGCCTGCATTGCCACGTGAATGCCGGCCCGACCCGCACCGAGATGATGAGCGGCGAGACCGTCGCTACCGTGATCGAATTTCTGGCCGCATCCGAGCTGCGCTGCCTCGATATCACGGGCGGCGCGCCCGAGCTCAGCCCGCATTTCCGATTCCTGGTGAAGGCTGCGCGCGCGCTCGGGGTCCATGTCATGGATCGCTGCAACCTCACGATCCTGCTCGAACCTGGCTACGAGGACCTTGCCGAGTTCCTCGCGGCGAACTCGGTCGAGGTGGTGGCGTCGCTGCCGTGCTACCTCGAGGACAACGTCGATCGCCAGCGCGGCAAGGGCGTTTTCGGCAGGAGCATCACGGCACTGCGGCGGTTGAATGCGCTTGGCTACGCGCGCCCCGCGAGCGATCTCACGTTGAACATCGTCTACAACCCCCAGGGCCCGTCGCTTCCCCCCGAGCAGGGCGCATTGGAGGATACCTACCGCGCGCACTTGGGTGCAAACTTCGGCGTGGAGTTCAACAGTCTTTTCACGCTTGCCAACATGCCGATCCAGCGGTTCGGCAGCACGCTGATCTCAAAAGGGCAGTTCGGCGACTACATGAGGTTGCTGCGGGGCAGCCACCGCGACGAGAACCTCGCGAATGTCATGTGCCGGTCGCTCGTTTCCGTGGACTGGCAGGGCTTCGTTTACGACTGCGATTTCAACCAGATGCTCGGCCTGCCCCTGCGGATCAACGGCAAGCCCCGCGAGCGGCTCGCGGACCTGATCGGCAGGGACCTCTCCGGCGCGCCAATCACCGTTGCGGACCACTGCTTCGGATGCACCGCCGGGCAGGGATCGAGCTGCGGAGGCGCGCTCGGTGAGTGACCCGCGCCCGGGTCGCTTTTGCCCGTCGAGCTATCGCTATCCGCCCGCCAGCCTGGCGCGCGCGCATCGTTCCTATTTCCAGCGGATCGTCACCGGTCCAGCCCATGCCCGTTCGCAGGCCGAACCCGCAGTCATCGAGCTGGATCCGGGGCGTCACGCCAGCGCCCAACGCGGCTGATTTGCCGGATGTAAGGTGGCGGCGCCTCGCGCGACGGTAGTCCAGGCGGTGAAGTGCCGGGCAGTGCTTGTGGCCGGTGCGTTGCGACGCGAGACGGGGAAAAGGAGAAAGCGATGACCAAGGGCCGGATCGCGCTGATCGTTGCCATTGCCGCGCTTGTTGCCGCGTTCTTCGTATTCGACTTCGGCCGCTTTTTCAGCATCGACTACTTCAAGTCGCAGCAGGCTGCATTCGACGGGTTTTACCGCGCGAACCCGCTTCTCACTGCAGCCGTGTTCTTTGCAATCTACGTCGCGGTCACCGGCCTCTCGCTGCCGGGCGCGGCGCTCATGTCCCTGGTGGCCGGCGCGATCTTTCAGCTTGCGTGGGGAACCGTGATCGTCTCCTTCGCCTCGTCGATCGGCGCGACGCTCGCCTTCCTGGCAAGCCGGTTCCTGTTTCGCGACTGGGTGCAGGGCAGATTCGGCGACAAGCTGCGCGCCATCAACGAGGGCATGGCCCGCGAAGGAGCGTTCTACCTCTTCACGCTGC
>JBAVOG010000232.1:0-2841 GCA_049691875.1 Burkholderiales bacterium
CGATCGTGCCGAGGCGTCCGTCCTTGACCCGCGCGCGGAGCTCGACGACCGCCGGCGGAAATCGGCGGTTGTAGCCGACGCCGAGCACGACGCCGGCCTTCTCGACGGCGGCAAGCGCGGCGTCGCAGGCTTTAAGGTCGAGCGCGAACGGCTTCTCGACGAACACGTGCTTGCCCGCGGCCGCGGTCGTCTGGACCTGATTGCTGCGATCCGAGTGTTGCGCGGCGTACACGACGGCGTCGATCTTCGGGTCACGCAGGATGGCCTGCAGGTCCTCCTGGAAAGTGATGCCTTTCTCGCGGCAGAAGTCCTCGACCTTCGCGCGCGTGCGCGTGTGCGCCGCGACGAAGCGGATCAGATCGCTCTTGCCCTGCACCGAGCTGACGAGCGTCTTGCCCCACCAACCGAGTCCTACGATTGCCGCATTGATCATGATCGCGCCTCCTGGCCTGCAGAGTTTCCGGGGAAGCGGCGAGTCTCGACCGTGCAAGAACTCGTGTCAACTCCGCGGAGCGCGCGGGCTACAATTCGAACTCGGCACCCCGGGCTATTGGATCCGGTTATTAATCGGACGATCAATGCGCGCCACACTGATCACCATCCCCACGGACACGACGCCGCTCGACGGCGTGTTCTACGAGCCGGAAGGCGCGGCGACTGTCGGTGCGGTGCTGCTGTTCCACGGCAACACGATGAATTTCTACGTCGGCGCGCCGCGCTTTCTGCCGCCGTCCCTGACACGCCTCGGCCTCGCCTGCCTCGCCTTCAACCGGCGCGGACACGACATTCTCGGCATTCGCGACAGCCGCGCCGCGGAAGGTGCGGCGTATCAACTCACGCGCGAGGCGATTGCGGACAATCGCCTGGCGGCGGAGTGGCTGGCGGCAAAGGGCTTCCCGCGCCCCGTCGTGATCGGGCACTCGAACGGGGGCACGCTCGCCGTGCAGCACGTGGCCGAACATCCGGAAACGCCCGCGATGGTGCTCCTGTCTGCACATTGCGGCGGCAAGGGGCTCGTGGCCCGCGCGAGCAAGACGGGCCTGATTGCCGGCGACCGCCTCGATGAGATCACCGCCCAGGCGCACGAGTTGGTGGCTGCGGGTCGGGGCCGCGAGCTGCTGCAGCTGCCGGGATGGTGGTACGTCGTCACGGCGGAGAGCTTCGTCGACCTCTTGAGCGAGTTGCCGGATATCCTGGAGCTGGCGCCGCGTATCGCTTGTCCGGTTCTGTACCTGCGCGGCGATCAGGAGCCCGCGGAGCTCTATCCGGTGGAGGAATTCAAGCGCCGGGCAGGCGGCCCCTGTGAGATCGAGATCGTGCGAAACTGTGGCCACTTCTACGTCGATCGCGACGCAGCGGTCACGGAAGTCGTCGTAAACTGGCTCACCCGAGTACGGCCGTTCGCGGTGTGAACGGCTCGGCCGGGATCCACGAATTCATCAAGAGGAGGCATCGCCATGGCAAGCATCGAGATCCTCGACCGCAGCACGATGGTGGAGAAGCTCTACGCAGGGCTGGTCGTCGACCCGAAAGAGACTGCGATGATTGCTATCGACATGCACCGCGGTCACCTGGACATGGGCGTCGCGACCATGCCGACCAAGCCGGAGGACGCAACACGCGTGATCGGCAATGCAAAGCGGGCGCTCGATTTCGCGCGGTCGAAAGGTGTGCCGGTCATCCACGTGATCCTGGTCTACCGGAAGATCCCCGGCCTCGGCAGCGAGGGGATGACCCAGCCCTTCTGGCACGCGCTGCACGAGCTCGTGTCCGAGGAGGATCGCCTCACGCCCGGCCGCCGAAGCACTGTGAACGGCCATAATCTCGAAGGCTCGCCCGGGACGCAGATCATCCCCGAGCTCCTCGCGTCGACCGACTACGTGATCAACAACAAGAAGCGCCTGGATTGCTTCTACGGCACCGACCTCAAGGCGCTTCTGGAGACGCTTGGCGTGAAGACGGTCTGCCTGATGGGGATCAACACCAACACGTGCGTACTCAACACATCGTTCACCGCCTTCAACAACGATTTCCGCGTCGTCCTGCTTTCGGACTGCGTCGGCAGCATGTACGGCGACGATCTGCACGTGCTGGGCCTGCAGAACGTCGCCCGCTGTCTCGGATGGGTCATCACGAATGACCAGCTGGTCGAGAAGATGAATGCGAGCGCGCCCGCGAAGCAAGCGGCGGCGCGCGCGGCGGAGCGGATCGCGGGCTGAGGCCTGTGTCGAGAGGGGAGACGCGTCACCCATGAGCGATGCAAGCGCGATCAAGGTTTCCGGCCGACCGGCGACCGTCGTGCAGATCGGGAGCGGCGCGGATCTGCTGCTCGTCCACTCGCTGCTCGCGGAGCGGTCGTCTTTCGACCGTGTCCTGCCCGCGCTTGCCGAGCGCTTTCGCGTCACGGTGCCCGACCTGCCAGGCTATGGCGGAACCGCCCCATTGCCTGCACCGGTGAAGATGGAGGACTACGCGGACTGGGTGGCCGAGTTGATCGGTGTGCTGCGCCTGCCGCCGTCCACGACCGTGCTCGGAAACGGATTCGGCGGGTTCGTTTCCACGGCGCTTGCCGTCCGGCACGGTGATCTTTTCGGCAAGCTGATCGTCGCCGACGCGTTGCCCGGATTTCCGGCGCCTGCAAAGGAGCCGTTGCGCGGGCTGGCCGCGCGTGTCGCCTCCGAGGGAATGCCGGGCGCGCTCGACATCGCGATCCGCCGCATGTTTCCCGAGGACTACATAGCGGCGAATCCCGGCATCGTGGCCGAGCGCAAGGAAGCGCTGCTGCGGTCTGCCGAGCCGGGGGCGTTCGGTCGTGCGGCGCTCGCGCTCACCGAGCTGGAC
>JBAVOG010000233.1:0-4621 GCA_049691875.1 Burkholderiales bacterium
CGTTCACCCTGCCCGCAACGGTCAATATCGACGTGGGCGTGGCGCGGTCGGGCACCGGAGCGCCGGAGGGAAACCGCGCGCATGGCGTGACCGGAATCGTGGTGGACGTGATGACGCCGGAGTCGGAAACCACGACCTGGTACTTCTGGGGCATGGCGCGGGACTTCGAGGTCAAGGATCAGGGTCTGACCTACCGCATCAAGGATGCCCAGAGCGCAGTTTTCGCGGAGGACATCGTCGTCCTCGAAGCACAGCAGGAGAACCTCATGCGCTGGCCGGACCGCGCGCTGCGGAACTTCAACATCGACGCCGGGGGCGTTCGTGCGCGGCGCGTGATCGAGCGCGAGTTGGCCAAGCACGCGCCAGCCGCCCGATAGCGGCGCTTCGGCTCAGTCCGTCGTTCTTCACGCGGCCTTGCGAAACGTCAGGTTGATCCGGAATTCGCCCAATAGCGGGTGATGTCCTGCCCGGAGCGGCATCACGCCGTGAAATCGTAACCGGTCGGCGGCGCCCCACACCACGACGTCGCCGTGCCGCAATGGCACGCGCGTCGTCCGGTCCGCGCGGCGCAACCCGCCGAACAGGAACACGGCCGGAATGCCGAGCGAGACCGAGACGATGGGCTGATCGAAATCGCGCTCGTTCTTGTCCTGATGCAGGGTCAGTCTCGCGCCCGGTGCGTAACGATTGACGAGGCACGCGTCAGGCGCGAACCCCGCGTATCCGGCCCGCTCCGCAGCGTCTCCGGCCAGCCGCAGGAACGATGCGGGCATGCGCGGCCAGCGCCTGCCGCTCACAGGATCGAGGGCGTCGTAGCGGTAACCGGTCCGATCCGAGACCCAGCCGAGCGCGCCGCAGTTCGTCATCGCCACCGACATGCGGAAGCCGCCCGGCGTCACCATGTGGCGCAACGGCGCCTGCGCGATGATGTCTTCGAGGTCCGCGAGCAGCGCTGACTGATTCGCCATCGCGAAACCGCGCAGCACCGCCGCACCGGGACCCAGAGGCTCCCGGCGCGATGCGACGTGCGGTACGGCATCGAACAGATCCAGGTTCATGCGCGAACCGTCAAGTGTTCACGCGTCCGATTCCCGCTCGAGCAGCGCACGCTTGCGTTCCACGCCCCAGCGATAGCCCGCCAGGGCACCGTCAGTGCGCACGACACGATGGCACGGAATGGCCACGGCCAGCGCATTGGCCGCGCACGCCTGCGCAACGGCCCGGACCGACTTGGGCGCGCCGATGCGCCGGGCGACCTCGGTGTAGCTCATCGTCAGACCGGCCGGGATCTCGCGCAGTGCCTGCCACACGCGTTGCTGGAACGCTGTCCCGCGCAAATCGAGCGGCAGATCGAGACCCACCCGCGGTGCCTCCACGAACCCGATCACCTGAGCGACCAACTTCTCGAATCCGGTATCGCCGCCCTTCAGGTCGGCGTGTGGGAACCGGTCCTGAAGATCGCGCACCAGCCGTTCGGGATCGTCGCCCAGGAGGATGGCGCACACGCCCCGGTCGCTGCGCGCGACCAGTATCGACCCGAGGGAGCACTCGCCGATCGCGAAGTGCATCGTCGTGCCGGTGCCGCCGGCGCGGTAGTCGGTCGGCGTCATCCCCAGCACCCGATCGGACTCCGCGTAGAAGCGCCCGTTGGAACCGTAGCCCGCGCCATAGATGGCGTCGGTGACCGTGGCGCCGCGATCGAGCTCCTGGCGGAGCCGCGTGGCCCGATGCGCCGCGGCATACCCCTTGGGTGTCAGGCCCGTGACGTCCTTGAACAGGCGATGCAGGTGATACGCGCTCAGCCCGGAGCGCGTTGCCAGCTCACCGAGCGTGGGAAGCCGCTCGGCACGCTCGATGAACCGGCACAGTTCGGCCACCATGGCCGCGTGCTGTTCCGCACGCGATGCCCGGTCCGGCTTGCATCGCTTGCACGGGCGGAATCCCGCGCGCTCCGCATCGGCCGCGGTGCGATGGAAGGTCACGTTCTCCGGCCTTGGCGCCCGCGCCCCGCACGAAGGCCGGCAATACACCCCAGTTGTCTTCACGGAGTAGAAGAATTTGCCGTCCGCCGCCGGATCGCGTGCGACGACTGCCGCCCAGCGCGGATCGCTCGCGATCTCCGTCGCGCGCCTTTCAAGTCTGGTGGCTGCGTTCATTTGCATACTCGCGATCGCTCAGTGATCGATGCGCGCAGTCTAGCCATCCCGATCCGGCGTGGCACTCCGGGTCTTGCTATTGAATCAGGACGTGCGGACGGCTCGCCCGGACTCAGCGGTCCGCGCCGCCGCCGCTCTTCGACCCGAGCTCGCGCCCGAGCGCGCCGACCAGGTCGATCGGAAAGACGATGGTGTTCGACTTGTCTCCCGCGATCAGGGCGAGCGTCTGCATGTAGCGCAGCTGCATCGCCTCGGGCCGCCCGGAAAGGATCTGCGCGGCCTGCAGCAGCTTCTCGGCCGCCTGCATCTCGCCTTCGGCGTGGATCACCTTCGCACGCCGTTCCCGCTCCGCCTCGGCCTGCCGGGCAATCGCGCGCACCATGGACTCGTTGATGTCCACGTGCTTGATCTCGACGTTCGACACCTTGATTCCCCATGTGTCGGTCTGCGCGTCGAGCACCTGCTGGATGTCCAGGTTGAGCTTCTCGCGCTCGGCGAGCATCTCGTCGAGCTCGTGCTTGCCGAGCACCGCGCGCAGCGTGGTCTGCGCGAGCTGGCTGGTCGCGGAGAGGTAGTTCTCGACCTGGATGATGGCCCGCTCCGGATCCACCACCCTGAAGTAGACGACCGCATTCACCTTGACCGACACGTTGTCGCGCGAGATGACGTCCTGGCTCGGCACGTCCAGCACCAGCGTTCGCAGGTCCACCCGCACCGCCTGCTGGATGCCGGGAATGATGATCACGAGCCCGGGACCCTTGACCTTCCAGAAGCGCCCGAGCAGGAACACCACGCCGCGCTCGTACTCGCGGAAGATCCGGAACGACGCGACGATCAGGATGATGATGAACACCGCGACGCCGATGTAACCGAAACTCGATGCGATCATGTCTTCTCTCCTTGATTCGTCGAGGCGGACTCCGGCACGACCTCCAGCTTGAGCCCTTCGCTTCGCACCACGCGCACCCGCGCGCCGCGCACGAGCGGCACGGACGATGTCGCGCGCCAGCTTTCGCCGTGCATGCGGACCCAGCCCTCGCCCACGAAGTCGTTCAGGGCTTCGGCCGTGCTGCCGATCATCTCCTCCCGGCCGCCCAGCACCGGACGGCGGCGGGCATTGAGCGCCAGCGCGGCGATGAAAAAGAGCGTCACGGCGCTCGCGATGGCGATCGTGAGCAGAAACGCCACGGGAATGCCGAAACCGGGCACGTCCGTGTCGATCAGGATCAGTCCGCCGATGACGAATGCGACGATTCCGCCTATCCCGAGCGCACCGAAACTCGGCAAGAACGCCTCCGCAACCATGAACGCGATACCCAGCAGGATGAGCCCGAGCCCCGCGTAATTGATCGGCAGGAGCTGCAGCGCGAACAGGCCCAGCAGCAGGCATATGGCGCCCGCAACGCCCGGCAGCACGAATCCCGGATTCGAGAATTCGAAGATCACGCCGTAGATGCCGATCATCATGAGTATCAGCGCAATGCTCGGATTCGTGATGATGGACAGGAGCTCGGTGCGCCAATCGGGCTTGAGGCGTTCGACCTGCGCGTCGGCGAGCCGGAGCACGCGCTCGCCACCCTGCACCGAGACCTTGCGGCCGTCGATCTTCTTCAGGAGATCCGGCACGTCGTTCGCCATCAGATCGATGACCTTCTGCTCCAGCGCTTCCTTCGCTGAAAGACTCACTGCCTCCCGAACCGCCCGCTCCGCCCATTCCGCATTGCGGCCGCGGAGCTGCGCAAGGCCGCGGATGTACGCGGAGGCATCGTTGACTTGCTTCCTGCTGAGCGTGTCGGCAGGCGGCGGCACGATTTCGGTCCCGGAGGGCTCGCCCTGCCCTTTCGTATCCTTCTTTTTCACGACCTTTGCCTTCGCGCCGCTCTTCTTGGCGTCCTCCTTCGGCTCGTCCTTCTCGTCCTTGCCGCCCGACGGCTCGCGGGCGCCGCCGATTCCGATGGCGACCGGGGTCGCCGCGCCCAGGTTCGTGCCAGGCGCCATCGCAGCGATGTGGCTCGCGTACAGAATGTAGGTGCCCGCGCTGGCGGCGCGCGCGCCGCTCGGTGCGACGTAGGCCACCACCGGGATGGGCGACGCAAGGATCTCCTTGATGATCTGGCGCATCGACGTGTCGAGCCCGCCCGGGGTGTCCATCTCGATCACGGTCAGCGCCGCGCCCTGTTCCGGCGCGCGCTGGATGCCGCGTGCGAGATAGTCCGCGGTCGCCGGAGCGATCGCCCCGTTCACGCTGAGCACGATGACCTTGGCCGGGGCGGCGGTCCCGGCAGCATCCCCGGCAGTACCTTTGCCTTTGGCGACGTTCTCCGCAGTGAGCGACAGCGCGGGCAACATGAGCAGCGCAGCCGCCATCAGCACCAGCGCCGCCCGCGCGCGACGTGGTTGCGCCGCCGCGACGCGGTCGCGCGGAACTGTCGGATTCGGCGCTGATTTTGCAGGCGCCATCGGTG